>CABQCN010000173.1 GCA_902462635.1 uncultured Oscillospiraceae bacterium | reverse complement strand
TCCGACGTTGCGGAATTGTGCGGTATTCCGCTGCTGGTGGATGCGTTCGGTCTTTCAACCACTGCAAATATTTATGAGAAAGAGACGAGTATTTACGGTCTTTCCGAAAAGGAGCAGGGGGATGGGAATGTCCGTATGCTGAAAGCGATCCGCGCATCCGGCGCCATCGGCGGCCTGATTCGCGACCTGAACGACAACTGGAACGCGTTCTCCGAGGAGGAACGCGCATATACCGTCCCCAAAAACAATAATAGTCTCTGGTATAATGCCGCAGATTTGAAACAAAATACAGGCGTGATCGCCGTGGAGCCGGATGCGCCGGGCGAAGTGGGCGTGGAATTGAACGATACGGAACGGATCAGCCAGATGCAGCTTTCCGTCAATGAGGGGTACCTTTATATTACCCTCTTGCTGAACGGAGATATCGACTACGATAAAGAACAGCTGTTTGTTGGTTTTGATACGTACCAGCGGAACGATGGAGAGTATTATTATAACAAAAAATATTTTGCCAACAGCCTTTCCGGTATGGAATTCGTGATCGAATTTGAGAGTAAAACGTCTGCCACGCTGCTCGTGATACCGAGCTATAACCGCAGCAAAGGCGCGTATTCCACGCAGGAGAGCTATTCGGGAGAATATGATACGGTCGCAGCGCTGAAATACGGTACGTTCACGGAATCGAATACGCAATTTTACCAATCCGGTTCTACGATCCGGATCCGTCTGCCGTGGACGATGCTGAACGTCACTGATCCGACGCAGAAACTGGTCATCAACGGCATTGCCGAAAACGGAGAAGTCAAAACGACGCTGACGGACGGCGTAATCGTATCGCTGCTGATTGCAAATAAAGAAGACAGCGACACGGCGTATATTTTTCCGGTAAGCAAAAAATCTCCCGGTTATAAGGTGTATAAGTGGAGCATCGATGAAAATATAACGTATAGTATGCGAAATAAAGAAAGCTTTTCCATACTGAAAAAATATTTTACGCAGTAAAGGAGGCCGCAGCGAAACATGAATGCACAGATGTTGGTAGTTATAATCATTCTGGCTGCAACCGCGGTCCTTTGTATCGAATATTTATGGCTCTATATTATCGCGAACCGCCAGGAGGAAGCGATCAAAAAAGAAGAACAGTACGACAGCAATATTTTTATGATGCTGGAGGCGCTTCTTGCATCGCCGACCGAAAGTGCGCGTTTGAAAGAAATCGATAAATTGATCGAATATATCGACGACGATTATATGAAATTCGATATCGCCGCGGAAAAGCTTCTATGGCTTTTCCGGAAGAAAGCGGATTTTATTGAGGGCAAGCAGCAGGCGATCGATCTGGCGATCGAAAAACTCAACCCCAAGGAAAAATACCAGCAGTATTTTGAAAAGGGAGATACTTATCTAAAGGGATATATCTGCCGCAGATTCGCGGATTATGGCGCGGTAGAAAAACGCGATGAAATCCGCGAATGTCTGGATCACAAAAATCTGATATTGCAGTACAATGCGGCAATGGCGCTCTCCGAACTCGGCGATGCGGAATCTGTCATCAAGTATATCCAACGGTGCGAGGACAATAAGAAATATTCCCACCGGGTCATTATAGAGCTGCTGAATATCTATTCCGGGGATAAAGCGGCGCTGGCGAAAACGATTTTTGCAGAATGCAGCGATTATATGATGGCAACCGTTATTAAGGGACTCGTGCCGGATCAGCTGACGGAACTGCGGCCGATCTATATAGAGGGCGTTTCCTCCAACAGCGTGCAGATCCGGATCGCAAGTATCAAAGCGCTGTCCGTCATGGCGACGCTGGAAGATGAGCATCTTTTAATCATTGCTTTAAACGACAAGGATTGGGTCGTAAGAGCTTCTGCGATCAGAGGCCTGCTGAGAATCAATACGCCTGCGGCGGTGACGGCGGTGGAACATGCAACCGGTGATCCGGAATGGTGGGTACGCCAGATCGCGGCCAAAGCGCTGATCGAAATGGATGGGGAAATGTCCCATGTGGAAGCGGTGCTGAAAGGCTATGATAAATATGCCTCCGATGCAATCCGGAGTTCTATCACAAAAGAAGTAAACATGGAGGTGCTCTAAAGCGTATGTCTATTATGGGTATCATAAGAGTATTTATTCGCTATTTCAACTATTTCTGCATGGCGTTCACGCTGCTTTTATGTTTGATTTACATATTGCAGCTGATTGTTTCACTCGTAAAAATTGTGAGAAACAGAAATAAAAAAGTAGCGGATGATTATCTGCGTTACGCGGATTCCGACAATCTGATGCCGATTACGCTGATCATTCCTGCTTTCAATGAAGAGGAAAATATCGTGTACGATATCAAATCGCTGATGCACCTGAATTATCCGGAGTATGAGATTATTGTCGTCAACGATGGCTCGACGGATCAGACGCATTATCGTATCATGAATGAATTTCAATTGTACGAGATTACGCCGGCAATCCGGACCTCGATTCCTACGGAAGAAATCCATGGGGTGTATTATAACAAAAAATATCCGAAGCTGCTGTATATCGATAAGATTAACGGCGGAAAATCCGACGCGCTGAACGCCGGCATCAATGCATCTTCCTATCCGCTTTTCGCATGCCTCGACGCGGATTCGCGGATCGAAAAGGACGCGCTTCTGAAATTGGGAGA
This sequence comes from uncultured Oscillospiraceae bacterium, assembly GCA_902462635.1. GTDB lineage: Bacteria > Bacillota > Clostridia > UBA1212 > UBA1255 > Egerieisoma. The sequence continues at coordinate 1,786 of CABQCN010000173.1, read as the reverse complement.
AGAATTTTTGAAAGACACCACGACGGTCGTCGCGGGTGGTCTGGTGCGGATTGCCAACGGTTCGAAAATCGAAAACGGAGAATGGCAGTCGTTTGAAATACCGCCGACGCACATCGAACGTCTGCAGATCGTAGAATATTTCCGTTCGTTCCTTGCGGGACGCCTTTCGTGGGGAAATGCTCTTTTGATCGTATCGGGCGCATTCGGCGTATTCAACAAACAGGCCGTGATCGAATGCGGCGGATATAAACGGAATACGGTCGGGGAAGATATGGAAATCGTCGTACATCTCCATAAACATATGTCGCGGCAACGAAGAAAATATTCCGTCAAATTCTGTCCCGAGGCCGTATGCTGGACACAAGGCCCCATGGGCGCAAAGGATATTTGTTCCCAGCGGCGGCGCTGGCAGGTAGGCCTTGTGGATACGCTGATATCCTATTTTTCGATGACATTCAATCCGATGTACGGTTCGGCCGGCGTGCTGGGAATCCCGTATAACTGGATCTTTGAATTTCTGGGAGCGGTGGTGGAAGTACTGGGATATTTTATCATCCCGTTTTCCTTATTAATGGGGGAATTGAACGGATTCTTCTTTGTAATGTATTTGCTGCTTTCCCTGATCCTCGGCGTCATGCTTTCGGTAGGCGGCATCCTGTTGGAGCAATATATGCAGAAAGGGCGCATGAGTGCAAAACAGGCGATGAAATTATCCGTATATGCAATTCTGGAAAATCTGGGCTACCGTCAGATGCTGATGATTGCAAGGATTGGGGGCGTCATCCGTTTTAAAAAGTATAAAACACGCTGGGGAAAAATCAAAAGAAGAGAATTCAACAATTAAGTTGGGTTGGAAATTGAAAGGGTGCGTTTGTTATGAAAAAAGTCGTATTATCCGTCGTTGCCACAATCTTTGTGCTTGCCGTCATGGCGCAGCTCGGATGGCTGGAAATCGTGGGGATCCACAGGATCCATTTCGGTTCCACCAAAAAGGAAGACGAAAATATCAACAGGACAGATGTATACAGTTTTTATACAGACGGCGATGTAAAATACCGCTTTAAAGCGGAAGGCAATTACTTCTACGTGTATCAGAGCGGAGAATGGAAAAAAATGTTCCTGAAAGGCGTCAATATCGGTGCCGGAGAGCCGGGGCTGTTTCCGGGCGATCTGACGATTTCTTATGAGACGTATTATAAATGGTTTCAGTATATCAGCGATATGAATGCGAATTGTATCCGTGTGTATACGACGATGATGCCCCAATTTTATAATGCGCTTTATGATTTCAACGAACAGTCCGATAAACCGCTTTATCTCTTCCAGGGCGTCTGGATGGACGAAGATGACATTACGGCGCTGAACGACGTTTATTCGCAGAATGAGAAAATTGCCTCCGATTTTAAACAGGATGCCCTCAACATGGTGGATGCGATCCATGGCAATATCACGCTGCCCGAACGCGCGGGTTTTGCTTCCGGAGCCTATACGACGGATGTTTCAAAATACCTCATAGGCTGGATCCTGGGGATGGAATTCGACCCGTACTTTATCATGAACACGAATAATACGAATCCATCGCGGAACGTTTATGACGGCACGTACCTCTATACGCAGAGCGCGACTCCTTTTGAAGCGTTTTTGTGCGGCGTAGGCGATGCGGTCATCCAAAGAGAAACAGAAAAATATGCGTTCCAGACGACGCTGGCGTTTACAAACTGGGTCACGACGGATCCGTTGCGCCATCCCGACGAACCCCACGAGGACGAGGACCTTGTGACGCTGA
>CABQCN010000172.1 GCA_902462635.1 uncultured Oscillospiraceae bacterium | reverse complement strand
GTTCCATATGCCGGCGTGTCGGAATAAGAAAACGGAAAGGAAAACGCCAGCTTTCCGCTCGGGTTAATTTTCCCGGAAATGATTTCCGCCGCGACATTCCCCGTCTCCATACCCGCAAGTCCCGTATAAAGAATCGCGTCGGCCTGATCGCGCCAGGAAACGACTTCAATCGGATTTCCCGCATTGATCAGCACGATTACAGTTTTTTCTTCTTTATGGAATGCCTTTGAGACGCGTTCGATCAGCCGGGATTCCCGGTCATTGAGGAGGAAATCACCCTTTCCGCTGTAATGATCCCTTCCGGCGCGCGTTTGGCGCGAAATACAGATCACCGCAAAATCATTCTCGGCAGCAGCCCGCTCCGCTTGCTCGGGAGTAATCGAAAGTTCCCGCGTGTCCACGATCGGATTTTCGTCCGCGGTCTCTCCTTGGGGGTCGTCTTTGCATTGCGAATAAAGATTTTTCAGCGTCGCGTCCGGCGTATAGCCTGCATTTTCAAATCCTTGCAGAAAACTGACCGTATAGAATGCCTCCGGGCTGTCGCAATCCCCGATCCGCGTATAAATCTGAGCGTTTCCGAAAACGGCCACATTTTTCCCGGCAGCCGGGAGCGCGCCGTTTTCATTTTTCAAGAGTACCATGCCTTCGGACGCCGCTTCTTTGGAAACCGCCGCGCCGCCCTCCGTATCGAGTTCTCCGCCGTTTCGTCCGTTGAAGGAATTGGATTTTGCAACGATTCGTAAAATATCCGCACAGCAGGTATCGATCTGCTCTTTTGCAATGATCCCCTCACGAATGGCGTTGGTTATGAATTCTACGTCGGAATCGCTTCCGGGCATAGAAAGATCGTTCTGCGCGAGAATCCTGTCGGCTTTGTCGCCGGACGCATTCCACTCCGACATTACAAAGCCCTTATACCCCCATTCCGCACGGAGGATCGTACTGACAAGATCTTTATTTACGGACGCGTAAACGCCGTTGATTTTGTTATACGACGTCGTCATCGTATACGGCGCGGAATTTTTCACCGCGATTTCAAAAGCGGTAAGATAAATTTCCCGCAGCGCGCGTTCGCTGAGATTGACGTTTACCGTTTGCGCTGCGGTTTCCTGGTTGCTTGCCGCGAACCGGCCCGCGGATGCGCCGACCTTCTGCGATTGTATGCCGCTGATATACGCCGCGCCCATAGAACCCGTAAGCAGCGGGTCCTCGGAATAATATTCAAAATTCCGTCCGTTTAAAACATCACGTTGTATATTCAGAGCCGGCGCAAGCAGGATATCGATGTTAAAATGCTTTGCGTCTTTTCCGATCGCGGCGCCGACCTTTTCCGCTAAAGCGGGATTCCAGGTATTTGCCAGAACGGAACCCGCCGGATAGACCGTGGTTTTCTCGCCGGCTTCGACCCCGGAGGCGCCGTTGGCAATGAGGACAGATGGAATTCCGTACTTTTCAAGTGCGGCGGTCGCGCCGGCGGCGCCGGAGTTCTGCTCCGCAAGAAGACTGTATCCCGTCACCAGTCTGGCTTTCTCCTCTGCATCCATTGCGTCGACAACGCAAAAAACCGTGTCGGCCCCCAACTGTACGACATAATCTTTCAGCTGGATCACCGCTCTGTCCAGAGGATCTTCGTTTAGTTTATCGTCCGCGTTTGCTTTTCCGTAAAGCAAAACCTCCGCGCTGACATTTTCCGGTATTTTTCCTTTAAAATCTTTCAGCGTAAGCGTAAGGTTCGTGCCCTGCTGTTTTGTGACCGATATTTCCTGCTGGACGGTTCCGATTGTTTTATTCCCGTTATATACGTTCATTACAACTTTATTTGCCGTACAGTCGCGGATAATCATCCGCAGGGAGAAGGCGTCTTCCTCCGCGGATACGCTCATTGGAATGATGTATTCAGGCCCTTCGGATTCGTCCGTACCGTTGTTTTTCTCCTTGCATCCGCCCAAAAATACGCAAAACAACAAAACTGCCAAAGCAGCTGCGGCAACAACTATCAAACGTTTGCGTGCTTTTCCATCCATATCTTCTGCACAGCCTTCCGGAAATTCATACGCGCTGAATTTCATTTTTACGACTTCTCTTGTATTATATCAATTTTTTGTTTATAATTCCACATGTCATACAAATTTAAAATAAATTTTTAAAGGAGATGCTTTTATGTTTTCCGGTAAAATGAAAGCCGTCACTTTCAGTTACGACGACGGCGTAACGCAGGACATCCGTCTCATCGATTTATTCAATAAATATTCGCTGAAGGCGACTTTCAATATCAATTCGGAAAAACTGGGCCTACAGGAGATTCTGGATGTCGGCGGCGGCGTGCAGGTGAATCATTTCAAGGTCGCCGCGCAAGATGTTAAATCCGTATACGAGGGGCATGAGGTCGCCGTCCATACGCTTACGCATCCAAATCTGACGCAATTGGAGGAAGCGGAAGTAATCCGTCAGGTGGAGCAGGACCGGTTAAATCTTTCCGCGCTTTGCGGATACGAGGTGGTCGGAATGGCGTATCCCTGCGGCGGAATCAACAACGATGACCGTACCGCCGCAATCATAAGGGATAACACCGGCGTCAAGTATGCCCGCGCGCTCGAATCCTCCGGCGGTTTCGAGCCGCAGGAGAATCTTTATCGGTTTCAGTCGAGCGTATACCACATGGATTTTGACAAAATGATGGAAATGGCGGAAGAATTCGCGGCAATCACGCCGACTTCCCCCAAAATATTTTACATATGGGGGCACAGTTATGAATTCGACATTAGCGATACCTGGGTCCGGTTTGAAGAATTTCTGAAGTTTATCAGCGGCCGCAGCGATATCTTTTACGGGACAAATAAAGATATTTTATTGCCGTAAGAAATTCCGTCAAGATCTGCCGGCAACCGGTGCCGGCGGATATTCGTTGCAAAGCAGCCGGTACGGCGGTTCGTCTTCTTCGATTGCGGGAAATCGTCCGATCTCTTCATAAAAGCGGTTATCTTTTTCGTCGTCGTTGCACATGGATACTTCTCCGAGTAAAACGGCGCCGCTTCCTTTTTTTACCGTAAAATCATGGTATAAATATTGTTGGATCGTGATGCTTTCTCCGGGTTCGAGCGCGATCTGCGTTCCGGCCGGAACCGTGTATTTGCGCCCGTCTTTGTCGACGGTGACGTCCGTGTCTGCAAACGATTCGTCATCCGCCGCATTATAAACGCGGATGAATACCGTTCCGCCGCCGCGGTTGATGATGTCTTCCATTTTAGACCAGTGGAAGTGCATCGGTGCGCGCTGCCCTTCTTCCAGCATCAGAAGTTTCTCCGCATACGGTTTTCGGCATTCCGGGTCTTTCAGATTTCCGTTCCGGAGCGTAATCAGGGAGAATCCGACTTCCCGGAAATTGCCCAGGCCGTAATCCGTAATATCCCAACCAAGCTGATTGTCCCGGATTTCATTATATTCGCTGCCCTTCTGCCGCCATTCCCCCGGCGTCCAGCCGCAGAACGGAGGCAAGGCGAAACAATATTGTGCGGCAAGCTGTTCCATGCGTTTGAGCGCCTTGTTGATTTCAGATCGCTTCATGCCCGGTTTCCTCCCGTATTTTACAGTGAAGAAAGATATTGCCTGCTTTTCGCGAGACCTTCCCACGTTTCCATTGTTTTGATTCCTTCTTGTTCTACGATATAAATGATATCGTCGCCGAGCAGATCATAAATCGCTTTGAAATCTACGATTCCGTCTCCGATGGCAGTGCCTTCGTACGGATCGGCCGTCAGCACTTCTTTCAGATGTACGGTGGTGACTCTGTCCCTGTACTTTTTGAGATACGCTACGGGATCCTGTCCGCCGACGGTAGCCCAGCAGACATCGAGCTGCATTCCTACATAGGCCGGATCCGTGTTGTCATAAAGCACGTCCAGCGTCCAGCCTTTGTCTCCGTTTCTTGTAAATTCATGGCTGTGGTTGTGATATCCAAGCTGAATCCCTTCCTCCCGGAATCGTTTCCCGAGCGCGTTCATCTTTTCGGCAAGTTCCAGTACGTCGGCCTCCGTGGCAAAAGATGGTCCTCCGGGCAGCACCGCGTTCCGCGCGCCGATGGTGTTTAAATAATCCGTTTCCGCCGTAAAATCCCCGAATACATTCGTATGGCTGCTGTATGCCTTTAACCCCAATTCGTCCAGCCATTCTTTCATCTGCTTTGCGGGTATCCCAAAATATCCCGCGAATTCCACGCCCGTATACCCTAATTCGGCTGTCTTTTTCAGCGTCTTATAAACATCTTTACCCATATCCGCTCCTACGGAATATAATTGCAATCCGATCTGTTTCATAGCCAGAAACCTCCATAAATTGATTTTATGCGGCTATGATAACACAGCCATAAAGGATCTGCAAACCATCTTTCGGTAAAATTCCGGCGCGTTCGTCGAAATTCGACGGACAGGGGCGGGGCTTGCGTGGTATCATAGCGGCAAACCGAATTGTTAGGGGAGGTGTTTG
>CABQCN010000171.1 GCA_902462635.1 uncultured Oscillospiraceae bacterium | reverse complement strand
GATCGCAATTGTGCATGTGCTGCGCGTAATAATCCATATCGTGAAAATGGATGATTCCCTGTTCATGGGCCTCCACGATTTCCGGCGGCAGCAGCAGACGGCGTGAAATATCCTTGCTCACCTCTCCGGCCATGTAATCGCGCTGGACGCTGTTGACCGTGGGATTTTTATTAGAATTTTCCTGTTTGACTTCTTCGTTGTTGCATTCGATCAGGCTGAGGATCTGGTTGTCCGTGGTGTTCGACCGGCGTACGAGCGAACGCGTATAGCGGTAACGGATATATCGTTTCGCCACCTCGTACGCGCCGCGGGACATAATTTCATTTTCCACGAGATCCTGAATTTCTTCTACCGACATCGCCCGATTCATCTTCACACAGCGGTCTTCCACGGAAGAAGCAATCTGCAGGATCTGCTCCGTCGTCAGTTCTTTCGTATTTTCATCGGCATTGTTTGCTTTCGTGACGGCAGTGATGATTTTCGAGATATCGAATACCGCCTCAGAGCCGTTCCTCTTTATAATTTTCATTTTGAATACAACCCTCTCATCCTTATATTGTATATCGCAATTATTTATAGCACATTTTTTGGGCCAAATCTTGTTGCAATTGCAACAATGATAGAATATAATAAGAAAAATTGCAAGACTTTTTTGAGGAGGCGGCAAAATGAGTTCCCTATCGATATTCAGCGGGATTACGGAAGAAGAGAAAGAACACATGTTTCATTGTTTCTCTCCGGTGACAAAAGTATTCTTCGACGGCGAAACGATCATGAGCTACGCGCACAAAATAGATAAGGTAGGAATTCTCCTGAGCGGCCGGGCGCACCTTTCCTGTATCGATTACGAAGGCCGCCACAGTATTCTGGAACAGCTGGAGAAAAATGATATTTTCGGAGAAGTGTTTACGCTGCCGCTGGAAGATTTTCAATACTTCGTGGCCGCAGACACGGCGTGCGACGTGCTTTTCATCGATTACTCCCAAATAATCAAGCGCTGTTCCAACGCCTGCGCCGAACACAGCCGCCTGGTGAACAACCTGCTGCAGATGACCGCCAGCAAAGCGCAGGCCATGGCGCTCCATATCAATATTCTGAGCCGCCGCACGACGCGCCAGAAACTCATGACGTATTTTGAAATCAACGCGCGGAAGACAAAAGACCCTTATTTTACGATTCCGATGTCCCTCAGCGCGCTTGCGGATTATATCAGCGTCGACCGCAGCTCCATGATGCGCGAGCTGCGCAAAATGAAAGAGGAGGGACTCGTCGACGACAAAACGATCGGTGGAAAGCGTTATTTTACCCTTGTACAGGAAAATTGATTGTGTTATACTCGGCCAGTCAAAAGTCTTGTAAGGAGGATCATCATGTTTCATGATTTTATCAGCGATTTTGGTAAAATGCCCGTTTCCTTTGTTTATGCGGACGCGGCGTTCCGGGGGCTGGGCGGCCTCAGGGAACTTTCCAGAACAATCGCCGAGGAAGAACAGAAGACGAATTATACCGTAACATTCGCACTGGATGAAGAAATCGAGCTCACCGTATGCGCGGCGGATTATAAAAAATACGCGGCTTACGAATGGACGCTCTGGTTCGAAAACAAAGGAACGAAAGACAGCAAAGTCATTCGGGATCTATCTGCGGCGGACATGCGCTTTTACGGCAGCGCGCCCGTATTAAAAGGAATTTACGGAGACGGCGGCGTAGGAGACGGCCCTTACGCTCCCTATGAATTCGATTTGTCTTATCAGACGGAAGTCTCCATGACGCCGCCTACCGGACGCGGCACGTATCATCATTTCCCATATTTCAATCTGCAATACGGGGACGGCGGTACGATGATCGCGGTCGGCTGGTCCGCGATGTGGAAAGCAGATTTCAGGCTGGAGGACGGATGCGTGCATTTTACCGCGGGACAGAAGGAGTTGGAAACGTATTTAAAACCGGGAGAAAAGATCCGCACGCCGCTGATGGCGTTTCTGGAATACAAGGGATACGACAATGCAACGAATCTCTGGCGTCATTGGTTTATGGATTGCAATCTGCGCAGAATCAACGGACGCTTATTCGAACCCAACGTTTCAGGCGGCACATCCTGGGCTTATAATGAAATGAAAGAAGCAACAGATGAAAACCAGATCGCGGCGATGGATACTTATTATAAAAACGGCGTGCCGCTGACGTATTGGTGGATGGACGCCGGCTGGTATTTCCGCACCGGGGAGGAACAGATTTCCACCTGGCTCCATACGGGAACCTGGATGGTCGATACGAAACGCTTTCCTTCCGAATTTCGGGCGATTTCCGATTTTGCAGCCAAGCATAACGCAAAGACGCTTTTATGGTTTGAACCTGAAGTGGTTCGCCTCGACTGGTTCGACGCCGACCGGGAGCACGGCGTCAAACCGGAGTATATGCTCACATCGAATCTGGCTGATTTCGGAAATGCGGAATTTCGGAAAATGATGTTCGAACGGACGTGTTCGATCCTCGACAAAGGCGGAATTTCTTTGTACCGCCAGGATTACGGAATCAATCCGGCTGTGATTTTCAACGCGGTCAACCGCGAAAACCGCGTGGGCGTACGGGAAAATTTTTATGTGCAGGGATATTATGCGTATTGGGATATGCTGATCGAACGGTATCCGGATAAGATGATCGATTCCTGCGCGGCAGGCGGCGGCAGAAACGATATCGAATCTATGCGCCGGAGCGTGCCGCTCCATAAAACGGATCACGATTATTCGAATCAAACCGATAAACAGGCGATGCATTACGGTTTGTTCGCCTGGCTTCCGTACTTCGGGGCCTGCGTCGTCGGCCCGGACCGCGCGCGGTGCATCGACCGGTACGACCTGCGTTCTTCTTATTGTTCCTGGATCGCAATGGGCTACGATATCCGCTCCGACCAGCTGGACTGGAAAACCGCCGCGGATTGCATCGCGGAATGGAATCTCATCAAAGATTTTTATTATGCGGATTATTATCCCGTGGTAAAATGGAGCAATAAAACGAGCGAATGGCGCGGCTGGGAATTTTTCGACCCGCAGAAAGACGCCGGTTTCGTGCAGCTGTTCCGTCCGGAGAACTGCGTTGCCGGCTATGCGGATGGCGCGGTACAGTCGCCGGCAAAACGGCGGATCCGGCTCTACGGACTGCAAAGGGACGCCGTTTACCGCCTGACGGACCGGGATGGGCATTGTTCCTGCGAACTGCGCGGAGAGGATCTGATGACGGACGGATTTCTGGCAATCCTGCCGGAACCGCGCTCTTCTGCGGTTATTTTAATCAACAGGATATAAACCCCAACGCTCCGGCAGAACAAAGAGAACGGTTCCGTGCCGGAGCGTTTTTTCGTCATTTTCTCTTATGCAGGATCAAAAAAAACGTAATAATGGACAGTATGATCACCGCCAGCGCAGCGATTCCGTTTCCGAGTTCGGCCTCGTCGCTGCCGTAATAAAATTCTCCCGGCGTTTTGACCGGCGGCCGATGGAACGCCGGAAAGGAAGCGGATGGGAGATCCGGAGACAGAGACGGCGTTGCCGGCAGAAATACGGGTTCCGTATCCGCAGGCGGCGTGGGCGGAAAGGAAGGAGACGCGTCCGTAATTTCCGTAATTTCGAAATCAATCGCTTCCGACAGAAAAATATCCTGCCTTCCCAATATGACCGCATAGTATTTGCCGGGCGCCAGCGCCGAACCCTCTCCGGCGGATAATTCGGAAGTCCGGGAACTCATGACCGGCACGTCCCGTTCGCCGGGATACGTAATCGTGCGTCCCGGCCGCGCGAACCACCAGACAAGCGGGGGCGGATTCTTTGCGGAGCCGGGCGTAATCCATTCCCCTGCTTTATAAATCCGAACGCTGTCATAACTTGTAAAATGAAAATCATCCGCTCCGACGCTTACGGTGACGGATCCATTTGGGTTTACCGCAACGCGCAGCTGCGGATCCCGTTCCTTCGCCGCTGCGGGAATATGGATCAGAACAGTCATGAGTAAAATACATTGTATCACTCCAAACAATTTGTTCATACTATATCTTAAACGACCTCCGTTCACTCCGATTTCTATATTCTTCCTAAAAAGAAACCGTTTTGGAAAATTATACTCAATATTTTGAGTATAGTCAAGTAATTAAGTATGTTACACTGCAGTCGGTGATTGAATTTGATAAGTTACGCGCCCTTTTATAAGACGCTTTTGAAAAAAGGAATAACCGAATATCAGCTGATCTTTAAAGAGGGGTTCTCGGCCAACACGATTCACCGCATAAAGCACGGCTGTGATATCAGTACGAAAACGATCGATTCTTTGTGTTACGTATTGAACTGCGAAGTGGAAGATATCGTAAAACATGTAAAAGAATGAGCAGGCGGTTCTTCCCGCCTGCTCATTCTTTTACCGGCTTTCCGAGGAGTTTCTCAGTGTTTCTGACTGACGAGTTCGATGGCTTCTTTCCCGGACAGATGCTCCACCGCGATTTCAAC
>CABQCN010000170.1 GCA_902462635.1 uncultured Oscillospiraceae bacterium | reverse complement strand
TAAATTTATCGAAAGAAGGATTTGCGGAGCGTTCCGTAAAATAAAAATCATCTTTATTCTGCAGAATCAATTCGTTGAGCACACCATGATAGCAAGCCTCCGTTTCCTCCTCCAGCTTTTGCAGCTCCCCGTACGACGCAGTCTTCGGGACGATCCGATAAGCTTCTTTCATGCGCAATCCGGCGGCTTTCAATCTCGCCGCATCCACGCGCTGCGGATATTCTCTGGCGGTGCGTTCTACTACCCATCGGGTATTGTAGATCTTTCCGGCGATAAATTTTTGTGCGATCCGTAAGCTTGCTTCTTCCTCAGCGGAAATTTCATATTGCTTTCTCCTCAGCAATATGTTGCCGCCGGATTTTCCCTGAATCCCTGCCAGAAATTCTCCTGCAGGCGAAAAAAAGCTCAGGCTGATCCCGCGGTCTGCGCAAGCCCCCATTAATGAGGGCGAAACGCCCTTCCGTCCGAAATAAAGAATCGATTCGAAAGAATAAAGCGGAAACCGTCCCGTCACTTTTTCTCCGATTCTGGCAACGATCGTTTCGCCATCCAGAGACAAATAGCTTTCAGGTGCCATAACAAATAAAGAATTCATCAGCTTTCTCACAATACCATCTCCTCATCCGATCTGAAAATATTCTTTCGATATACGCAAAAACCGGTATGCTTCGCAGTCAGCGCCCATTTCAAAACACCCCCACGGTGTCCAGGTTCAGCACGCCATTTTTCAAAACTGCTTTGAATATCATGGGACGGATTTCGGCGGGATCCGTAAAATCCATATCATATAACATATAACCAAGATCTTTCATTTCTTTCGGATACGCCGTATTGATTTCCTCGCCGGTTTTCCAGGGCCGGAAGGATACGGGAAATTCTCTGTATCCAAAATACGGCTTCCGGTGGAACCGTCCCATGTTGATATTTCGCATCAATATTGCGTAATGTTTTTGTGCTGTTTCTGCCCTGTCATCGTGTTCCAGCAGGTCAAAATGTGCTTGAATAATATAATGGACATCTTTGAGTACGGTTAATTTCCGGTTTCCGATCATTCTGTCCGCATATGCGATGGGGTTCAGAACATATATACCGGATCGCCGGTTTCCAGTAAATCGCTTCAATGATTCCGCGCGCCGCAGGCGGCGTCATTACCTCGTATGAAACAAAATCCGCTCCGGATTCCGGCTTTTTAAATAACGCATATTCTCCCCAAACTTCCAATTTTATTCCGTATCCCATAGTTTCACTCTTTTCACCCGTATCTCTCCGTAAAAAAAGCGTCATACAAGCAATGCTTGCATGGCACTTTTTATTGTCTCATCCTTGTACCGCGGCGGACGGGTCCTGCGGAAATATATTTTTTGATATTGATATACATCTGATTCATAAATATCCGACCTTTGTTGTGGAATGACTTTATTATCTTGTGTTAATTTTACAGTATATGTAAAATTATGTCAATCATTTCCGCCGTACTTTTATAAAATAATTTATAAATAATAAATTCATTCGATGCAAATCGGCGTTATATCCACATTTGTCAATATTTATTTCTTGCATATTGTAAAATTTATATGCGAAATTACCACAGAACTATCCTTAAAATACGTTTTTCTGTTTTCGTTCGTCTCCCGGCGCAATGCCGAAAAGCTTTTTATACGCTTTATAAAAACAGGAGTAGTCATTATATCCGCATTGGAAGAAAACTTCTCCCGGCGCCATACCGGAACGCAGCATGAGCCGCGCTTCGATCAGGCGTTTGAATTGAATATACTGATATACGGACGAACCGATTTTCTGATTGAATAAGCGGTTGATCTGCGATTGGCTGATGAAGAATTTCCGGGCAAGCATCTCGGAAGAAAGCGGTTCGTTTAAATGCGCGTTGATATACTTTACGATCCTGCCGATCAACTCTTGCGGATCGGAGGATTCGGAAACGAATTGCCTTTCCAAATAAACAGCGCGGATCTCATATAATAGGGGAAGCAGATAGGAAAGCAGCGTCAGACGCTGTACTTTCGGGTCCGCGCTCGTGGAATGCATCGCACTCATATAGCGCCAGAGGCGTTCAGACGTTTTTTCATCGTAGGAAATCAAATTGCCATATCCGAGCGGGCGGTTATAGAACGGCTCCATCAAAAGCCCCTCCGGATCCAGGTCTCTGAATATATCGGAATTAAAATGGACCACTTCTCTTTCGTAAGGAGACTGCGAAAAAATTTCGAAACAGTGCGCCTCCCCATCCCTTGCAATCAGTACGGTAGGTTTTTCGAGGCGGTAGCGCGTCCCCTCCACACGAAAAGCGCCATCGCCGGACAAAAATCCGTATATTTCACACTGCGAATCGACGTGAAAATAAAAATCTTCTTTATTCGGGCGCTGATTCAATTCGTGGTGATATTCCAGCGGATCCTCATAATATTGATATTTGAAATCCATGGGGTTTCCTCCCTAAATTTTACCGGTAAACGATCCGATACCGATCGCAGGCGCTGCCGCACGTAATTTCAAGTACCGCGCCATCCGTAATGTAGTAGACCGTTGCCGCGGCGCCCGTCACTACCTGTGCCGTACAATTCCCTTCCAGGCCCAGAGCATTTATGAATTCTTCTTTTGAAATCACGATCTGCGGGTGATACGGAACCAGGATCGTATGCGTTTCCTCATCGACTGCGTAAGAGGTACGGAATTGCCAGGCATCTGCGGAAATCGAATGAGCGGAGATCCAGCCGCTGCCACCGGCGCTTCCCGTAACTTCAATTTTTACATAACGCGCAGAAACCGACGGGAAAGAGGATCGGATGGTTCCGGACGCAGAATTGGCCGTATGGTCGGAAAGCAGCACATCCTTACAGTTGCTTACACCTGCCAGAATACGGTATCGGTATGCGTCTTCTTCAAACCAATCGATGCAGATTCCCGACAGGTGTACCGGCTCTCCGAAATCGAGAAGCAGCTCGGCCGGAAATACGGCGCGCCCGGCCCAGCGTGTGGCAGGATCACCGTCCGTCAGTTTTGTTTTTTCAAAGCGGCGCACCTCCGACGGAACCGTAATGCGAAGGCGTTTTTGAAGCGGATCGACCGGTGCGCTATCGGTTTGCGGATTCGTTGCGGCACTTTTTTCCCGTAAGATCCGCATCTCGTCAGACACCGTTTCTTTTCCGGCGCTCCGGCCGACTGCCCTGATAACATGTTCTCCATAAGAAAGATCTTCCGTCCAGGGCCATTCAAATACGCAGCAAAGCGCATTGTCTTCTTGCCTGCGCGTACCGTACTCCCTGCCGTCTACAAAGAGCGTGACTGCTTCGCAATTGGCGTATATTTTAAAATAGGTGGGATTCGTTTCGCGTACCGTATTATTTTTCCCGGTAATGGATAAAACATTCCGATCCGTTCTCCAGAATGCTTTATAAATGTAGAACGCATCTTTCCGTGTCTTTCTGTCCCGGGAGACGAGTCCTTTTGTGTTGACGCCGGGAACGGTTGCCTCATCACGGTTATCGGCGCTGAAATCGAACAGATTCCAGACATAGGTCCCCCACAGATAGTCCAGCTTCCAGATCTGATGAATCCACATTTCGTGGCAGTACGCCTGAAATTCTTCCGGTTGTATTTTAATCGTGCCGGATCCCATCGTGTAATCGTCCGTATGCTGATGGATACTCCCGCCTATGCCGTATTCGGAAATTCCCACCGGCCGTTCCAGGACCCCGCTGTAATACCCCGCCTCGTCATACCGCCGGATATAAAACGGCGCGTATTTCTCCATATGGTCTGCGGCATTTCTCCCATCCATCGCCTGATAAAAACGTTCCGCATTGTCCCGCAGTCCCTGCGGCGGCGGATACGTGTTCCAGGCAAGCAGGTCGCTTTGTAAAAGCTCCCCTTCTTCAGAGAACGTGGCGGTAACCGTCGGCCGCGTATCGTCGAGCGAATGCGCCAGATCATTCAGCGCGCGCACAAGCGGCACCATGACCGCGTGATCTGATTTTTGCGCTTCATTGTACAATCCCCAGCAAAAAATAGCGGAAACATTATATTCCTGCCGGATCATTTCGGTCAATTGCTGTTTCGTCACCGCGATAAATTCTTCCAGATCCGGATTCGGCGTTTCCCAGGTTCCGCCTCCCCCATACGTATTTACAAACGGAATTTCCGCATAAACGACGATTCCGTATTTATCACACAATTCATACATATAAGGAGAATGGGGATAATGTGAAAGGCGCACGGTATTCGCGCCGATTTCATATAAAAAAGAGAAACTTTCTGTCATCTCACGGAAAGATACCGCGTTCCCTTTTCCCCGGTAATCCTGATGCATCGCCACGCCTCTTAAGGGATACGGTTTCCCGTTCAGGTAAAACCCGCGGTCTTTATCGACAGAAAAGGAGCGGAAACCCACAAAACCGGTAAAAGAATCCAGGACAGTACCGTTTTCCAGCACCGATAATTCGACCTGGTATCGATACGGATCCGCGAGGCCGTTCCAGAGATGCGGCGCAGCAACCGCGATCGTTTCGGAAACC
>CABQCN010000169.1 GCA_902462635.1 uncultured Oscillospiraceae bacterium | reverse complement strand
CGGAATATACTTGTTCTTTTGATATCCAGGATATTCCTGTCGGATATATTCGCGGTATTTTTGTAAATAGATACTTTTATAATCTTCGGCTATCGTCTCGAGGGAAAGCATCAAATAAATATGATATATCGCAAAAAACTCTAAATTTTCCTTCAAAGTATCTTCCAGACCGGCTGCGGCGTAAAATTCTTTCACGCTGTTAACCGCGAAGATCCGGTTTTCATAACGTCGCCGATTATCGGGAACAGACATTCTCATCGTAGAGCCTTTATGAATGACATAAAAGTATAACGGCTCCGTTTGGATATAAACCGTGTTTGCGCCGCAGAAAAGTTTGGGGATCAGCGCAAGGTCTTCATATAGGCAGCCTTCCGGATAAAGCAGGTTCTGGCGCTCGAAAAATTGTTTCCTGTATAATTTGTTGCAAGGAGAAGGCGAAGTATTTAAAAGAACCGGGCACGTCTCCAGCGTCAGGATGCGGTCTGGTTCCAATCCGGCATGATAATAATGGAGCGCCATTTCCTTTTCATCCACAAAAACATAATCGAAGATCACGATGTCAGCAGCATACCGCTTGGCGGCCTCTAGGGCTTTATCCAGATAAAACTCCGATAAATAATCGTCGCTGTCGACGAAACACAAATAGTTTCCTTCCGCCTTTGCGATCCCGACGTTCCGCGCAGCAGCCGCACCAGCATTTTCCCTGTGCAGCACGGTAACCCGCGCATCTTTCTCAGCATAATAATCGCAAAGCGCCGCGCTGCCGTCGGTACTGCCATCGTCTACGAGGATCACTTCGAAATCCTGTATTTTTTGCCGGAGAACCGATTCCATACATTTTTTAAAATATTTTTCAACATTATATACAGGAATAATAATGCTCACTTCAGGCACATGCTTCACTTTCCTTTCCGGAAAAATGAACGATCAAAAATCCCAGGATATACCAAAACAGGAAAGCAGGCCCGGAATTCAGATAAATGATATCACCCTGTACCAGCATAGAAACCGCTAACGCCACCAGTGAGGAAATCAGAAGCGCATTTTTGCTGCTTTCTCTGGCAGGAACGACGCCGTTTTCTTTAAAAAAGCCTTTTAATACTAAAATAACGCTTAACGCGGCAAATATCATCAGGATGACAAAACCCACGAGTCCTTGCCCGATCAAAACATTGAGGAACGCGTTGTGCACATTGTCGAACAGCCCCGCTTCGTTATTTATAATATAAGTATTGGGAAGATGTTGCTGGGCAAATGGAATCATATTGAAAATGGAAACGCCGAAAATCGGTTTCATCCGATAAACTTCCAGTCCGCTCTTCCAGAGATCGAAACGTCTGTTGCTGATATCGCTCTCAAGATCCTGTTCCCGTCCCACCACTCTGTCGGCGGAAGGTTTTTCCTCCGAAGGCGTTTGGGAGGGGCCAGGTTTTTCTACCGAAGACGTAGAGGCGAGACGTACAATTTCGTTATACGAATATTTAACTCCTTTCGGGATATTAAACAATACGCATAAAGTACAGAGCGCAGCGATGCACGATACCGTCTGGCACATAAACTTCTTCCGCTGAAGCGCAGACATTCCCGATATCCGCATATATGCGTAAACCGTTCCTCCCGCCATAAGACAGATGAGTCCTGTTCGAGAATCCGAAAACGCGATGTACAAAATTTGGAAAAAAGTATTTACTCCGCATAAAACTTTTGCGAAAACACTTTTTTTGTAGCACTTGACGAGGTATATCCCTAGAAATATGGCGGCGATCGCTAATACGGCTCCATGATTTGGATCCGTAAACACGCCCCACAGACGCCCCCATATGAATCCGGCCCTTTTTATCGGGTTCCGTTCGTAATCGAATGCAGAATAATTAAACACCAGCATTAAGATGCTAAGCACAGAACAGCAAAACATATAGATGCAAAACAGCCAAGAAATGATGCGAAATTCTTTTTGCGCTTTTTCCCGCGGCTGCGCAGGGTCTTTGAGAAACAATATAAAATATTGGAACGTCATCCACACCATATTTTAAATTGAAAAGCAGGGAAATCACATAGCTGACCAAGAACGCAAAAAGAAGCCATATGTATTTCATTTTCATGAAGCGTTTAAAATTGATCAAGCGGTATAGTAATACGATTCCCCCCAGCGCCACGGAAGCGCCGACCAATATTGTTTTTAAATAGGGAACATCCAGTGCTATCGTATTAAACGATATCAGTACCAAAGCAAAATATACGATTTTGAATATAAATCCGGAAGTAAATGGCTCCATTATTCCGGATATTCTGTTACTTGTTTTCATTGATTGCCTCCCAAATCTTGTGTTTTATGCTCCGTCAGGAACGCTTCCAGTTCCCGAACCGTATCATTGATATCATAACCATTTTGCGCTACTATTTTACAATATGCCGTTCTGTCAATATTTTCATGCGCTTCCACGAGAGCGCGAACCTGATCCGCCCACTGTTCCGCCGGATCCGTCAGGCGCATCTCAAAGGCGAGATCGGTCAGATAGACTTCCTTCGGAATCGTATCTGCCAACAGGCACGGCAAACCGCTCGCCTGCGCCTCTACCGCAATAATTCCCAGGCCTTCAAAAAGCGAAGGCAGCAGCAACAAGTCAAACGCCTGTAAAACAGCTTCCATATCCTCCCGGTATCCCGCGAATATGACCTTATCGGCAATTCCCAGATCGGCAGCCTTTTGCTGCATTGGGATAAGCAAGTCGCCCTCTCCGGCCAGAAAGAGGCGATAATGATCAGACTTTTTAATGACTTCCGCGAATATTTCAAGAAGAAACGACTGGTTTTTGGCTTCACAGAAGCGTCCGG
Organism: uncultured Oscillospiraceae bacterium; assembly: GCA_902462635.1. Lineage (GTDB taxonomy): Bacteria > Bacillota > Clostridia > UBA1212 > UBA1255 > Egerieisoma. The sequence goes on along the minus strand of CABQCN010000169.1, from coordinate 1,716 downwards.
CATGCCCGATCACTTTACAGCCGCCCAGTGAAAACTCTTTTTTGATCCGTTCTGCAGCGGATGGATCGAAACGAAAAGCATCTGTTTCTATTCCGTTTTTTATAATTACTACACTTTCTGCTTTCGGCCCGAACAGCCATTCCCCTGCTTCTGCCGAACAGGCGAAGCAAAAGTCGGTATACCGAAACAGCTTTTTCCTGTTTGCTTTATGAAGCAGCATATGCGCCACGCGTACGACGCCACCTGCGGAATCAAAATAAGTATTATGGCTGTGCGTTATAATTTTTGCGTTCGTATAGCGTTTTGCATATACGTGTCCCATACCGTTGCTCGCCGAACACGTATTGATCCAGATATAATCATAATCAGTTCTATGTTCTTTAAAAAATGCTTTCAGCTCCTTTCTGCATTTCAGCGGATGCTGTCCGCGCCGCGCAATATGATATACGGCGCTGCCTGCGGCTTTCAGATTTTCTTCGTATGCACACCTGGGACAATAACATAAAAAATCACACTGTATTTTGTTTTTATCCAGACGGCTGAATATCTGGTAAATTAATTGCTCGATTCCACCTTTGATATCCATCATACCGATGATCAGTATGTTCAACATACGCAATACAATTCCTTTCCTCTTTCGTCAGCTTTTCTGTTTCAATTTGGCAAATAGAATCGGCATTTTATTTTTGGCAATGTATACCATACGTGCAAAAAGCAGCGCCGTTTCCACACGTTTTTTTTGAAACAGGCGGCAAAAAGAACGCAACAACTTATTCTCCGGAGCACAGTTCCTGATCAGAGACGCATATAACACAGAATCGTATTGCTCTTTGAGCCAGTTTCTCCGTAACTGATGATTCATACAAGCGCGCGGATCACAGTTTCTCTGCAGCGCAGACAGCGTGTATCTTACATATATATTTCCCAGAATCCGTTTCACTTCTGCGGTGCAAAGGCCCCAATAACAATGCTGCTCGTAGAGCTTCCGTATTTTATCGGTATGCAGTGCGTAATACTCCGGAACAAATTGCGCGGTAACGCTGTTTTCAATTCTTTTTGCATAATGATACGGTGCGGCTGCCACCAGATAAGCACTCTGCGCTTCCATAAAATATGCGATATTGAACAGCGTATCTTCATGCAGTTTTACGGATTCATAACGAATATTTTCCCGTCGCACCCTGTCCAGACAGTATATTTTATTCCAGGTATATCCGTACAGCGTCCGCTCCTCCAGGCGGATGATTTCTTCCCGCAGCGCAGAGGGATTTGCAAGCAGCTTGTTTTCCGCAGGCGTAATGCGCTGCGTATATTTCAGAACACCCTTTTCATCGTAATATTCCTCCGATACGCCGAAAATCACGGAATCCACCGCAAATTCCTGTAAAATAGCCGCCGTTGTTTCAAACAAGCTGCTGTCGACGGTATCATCTGCATCCATAAAGGTGACATAATTGCCCTCTGCGTATTCAATGCCAACGTTTCTGGCGTTACTTGCTCCCCCATTTTGCGCAAGATGGATCACCCGGACTTTTCCCGCATGATTCCGTTCGTATTCATCGCAGATCGCGCCGCTCCCATCGGGGGAGCAGTCGTCGATCAGAAGCACTTCAAAATCCCGGAACGTTTGCGCCAGCACGCTGTCGATTGCCGCTCGGAGATACTTTTCAGCATGATAGACAGGCATAATCAATGTAATGAATGGTCTCTTCCTCT
>CABQCN010000168.1 GCA_902462635.1 uncultured Oscillospiraceae bacterium | reverse complement strand
AAACTGATAAGTTATTTGAATTCGGTACACGAGGTGGTAAAAAAAATATATGAAGAGTATAAAGAAATTTATAAATATACGTCAAGATTAACTAGAGACTATTTGGTTTCAAATGATATCGAAAAATTTTTATTGCCAGAAGTACAAAATGAGGTGTCACATAGCGATCAACCTAAAAAGTATACAGTTGTTTTATCAATGCTGCGATTAGAATACAGCTTTTTTGTAAATGTCAGAGGCAAGGCAATCGTTATTACTGGCCTGTTTTTTATTCAGCGTATTTTACACGATATAAATTTTAAAATTTTTTAAAGGAGGACGTATTTATGAAAAAGAAATGGAAGAAGCCGGTGATTGAAATCATCACCAAGGACGAGCTGGAAGATCTGATCGTTGCGGCAGGATGCTCTGTATATGCAGTTTGCCAAACAGGATATTGGGGTTAATCACAAATGTTTTTAAGAAAGGCGGAAGGTAGAACTTTATGAAAAACGATAACGGGAATAGTGAAAACAACAAGAAAGTTGGCGCCGGGAAGAAATCTCCCGGCAAGAAGAAAACCAGCAGGACAAGCAGTGCCAAGAAAAAGAGCGGAACGGCTGCGAAAACTGCGAAGAAGATCACATTTAAGAAACTTCCGGATTTCTCAGCGGAAGTCAGCAAAGAGCTTACAGAGCAGAAGAAAGCGGACACGGAAGAAGATTTGTACAAACAGGTAAGCATCGCTGCGCCGTATATCGACGAAAAGTTCGCGGATGAAAAATTTATTTCTCATCGGAGAGTCGGAGATTATTATTACTCTGTATACATAAAACCCTGTCAGCCGGAAATCCGCGACGCATTGATTTTTTTGAACATATCATCCAATAAAGACATCAAACGCGATGTTGTTGCGGAAGACGAAGAAGCGGATGAGTTCCGCTTGAAGGCAGCTGCCGATGAGCTCCTGAGCTATATTTATAAAAATTGCGGGCTGCTGCGTCTGTTCTTTACAAGAGTCAGGGATTATTACCCGATCACTTCGGTGGCGATTCGTCCCCTCCTGTTCTGGGAGGATCTTACCTTAGAAAAGGTCATTGAAGTGATCGATTGGAACAGCGATAAAGACTTGTTCTGCATCCTGCTGGATCTTTTGCATAATTATAGGAAAATGCCGCTGCCGATTCTGCAGAATGCAATGAAAGACCGGGAGCGTTTTTACACGTTTCTGGAGGGCGCTTCGTATACGCCAGAAATCAAAGCGGACTTGACGGCCTTGTATGAAGCGTGCAACTTTAACGATCCGGAGAAACCTTCTGTGAAAGAAATGCTCTTTAAATTTCTGACAGAATATTTCGAGGAATTCAAAATCCGTTTTGAATCGATCCGTGATATTATTGAAAAAGAGCGGGAACGCATGAAAGGCGAGATCGAAAAATACGGCGAGATTCCGTATATAACGGATCAATATTTATTTCGTAGAATGATCATGAACGGAAAAAGTGAAAAGACCATTTGTGTGGAAAAGCTGGCGTTCAGTATGGGCAATGTGGAATATTTTTCTACGGGTTCTACCTGTGTGATCTGTGTGGGACACGGCTTCAGAATGGAGCTGGGCGGTCTGTGCGATTATGAAAGGATCGGTGTAAAATTAAAGAATTTCACCGATGACGCGACGACAAAGATATTAGGCCTTCTTTCCAGAACACCGGGCAGTATAGAAAAAATTATGGAGGTAACGGGTATGAACAAGGATGCGGTGTACAGATTGACCACCGTTTTGATCGAACAGCAGATTCTGATCAAAAACGACAAGACGAATGAGTTTGTTTTGAACAGGGACCACCTGATGAAAATCATCCGTCTGCTCGAGAAATACGGAGGGATCACTTCATGAACAATCTGGAATCAAGCGAAAAGAAACAGTGGCACAAACCCTTTCTGCGCACAATGTCGCGCCGCGAGGTAGAAAACGCGATTGTATTAACTGCCTGTTCCGGTTACTGTTCCGGCTTTAACTCATGTGGCAAACGGAACACACGGAGCTTTTAACCTGCTCTGACCGGCTTATGTTTGCCTCCCTGATTCACCGCCGGCAGGGGACCGCGCATAGAATATAGGGGTTATAACCTGAATTTTAAAAGTAAAAGGTGTGTTATCATGGAGGTAAACATTAAAAACGTATTGTCGAGCCAGGACAATATTCAGCTCGTAGCCGCGCAGAAAGTAATGTCTGCGGAAGAGTTTGCGAAAAAATGCATAGATGTGGCATCCAATTATAACACCGTTTATATGAACGGTGTTTTTGGTTGGCCCGTTACGCAGTATACGATCGACAGAAAACGCCGCGAAAACCCATCGTGGTATACGGACGAACGGGTAAAATATTTTACCTCGCTCATCGGGGAGGAATATTTCGGCTTCGATTGTATCTGCTTTGTAAAAGCCATCCTATGGGGCTGGGATGGAAACTTCGAGAACATCTACGGCGGGGCCAAGTATGAATCGAACGGCGTGCCGGATATCGACGAAGGCCAGATGCTGAATGTCTGCGTAGACGTCACCGAGGATTTCGAAAATATCACGATCGGCCAATATCTCTGGACGCCGGGGCACTGCGGCATTTATGTAGGGAAAGGCCTTGTCGCGGAATGCACGACGCGCTGGAAGAACGGCGTGCAGCTGACGGCGCTCGGGAATATTCCCGACCGGTGGGGAAATTCCGCATTTCCTGTCCGCACGTGGGTAAAATGCGGTCTTCTGCCGTATATTTCATATACGAACGGCGAGGGCGGCGGAGGCTCCGATGATTCCGTATTGAATATGCAATATATTTATATCAATCAGGAACTGCAGCGCGGCGACCGCGGCCTCGAAGTCCAGAAACTGCAGCTTCGCGTCGCTCGCCTGTCTCAGGCCCTGGAAGACGAAATCAAAAGTCATAGCTGGAAAAACGGTGTTCCCGACGGCAGCTTCGGCCCTGCCATGGTTCAAACCATCAAAAACGTCCAGTCACAAGCCGGACTCTTCCAGTCCGGACAATGCGACGCGCCCACCCTTGCCTTTTTAAACGGCAACGAAATGGAGCGTTTTCTCCTCAAAAATATAGCCGAAAACAAAATATCCCAGATCCAGCAGATCGTAGGATAACCCACAAACGCGGGTCCCGGACCCGCGTTTCCCATTTTCTGTTGTCCATCATTTACCAATGTACGTTGACACAAATGATAATTATTATTGTTATTATATCCACTCCCTTTCCTCTGTATCCCATTTTTACTACAGCCCGGGGTCTTTAGTAAAAATGAAAAGCGCTCCGGGTAAGAACTCCGGAAAATAAAGTCAAAGATAGATAAAAATAACGGAGGAAACAGAAATTGGAAGAATGGCCGTCAGCGGGAAACGAAGTTTTTACTACAGCCCGGGGTCTTTAGTAAAAATGAAAAGCGCTCCGGGTAAGAACTCCGGAAAATAAAGTCAAAGATAGATAAAAATAACGGAGGAAACAGAAATTGGAAGAATGGCCGTCAGCGGGAAACGATGTTTTTACTACAGCCCGGAGGATTTAGTAAAAACAAAACCCGGTCTTCGTTGGAGGTCTCTTCATTGACAGGAAGTTCCTGGATATGATATGATCAAACAGTTTTAAACCTTTGTACAAAATATGACGCGGCGGTTTATAAGATATGAAACACAAGAAGAAAATCGTATATTACGACGATCCGTTGAATGACGATTTCGCCGGAACGAATATCAATACGCAGGAAGTCGGCAAGGAGTTTCCGTTTTTGCCCACAAAATGGCTTTGGAGATTGATTTCGTGGTTTTTGTATTATATTATCGCGATCCCGATCGTATTTTTCTATTCGCTTTTTATCGGAGGATATCGTGTAAAGAATCAAAAAGCCCTGAGAAAAGTCCGAAAAACGGGGTACTTCATGTACATAAACCATACGCATTTTACCGACGCATTCATTCCGGCGCTGGTGGCCTTTCCCAAACGGGCGTTCGTCATCACGGGACCGGATGCCGTATCCATCAAAAAAATCCGCGGACTGGTCCAGATGCTCGGCGCCATTCCGATCCCGACCGCGACGGTTCCCGCGATGAACAATTTTATGAAAGCGGTCCGGCAGCGTGCCGACGCGGGCTATTGCGTCGGGATTTTCCCGGAAGCCCACATCTGGCCCTACTGCAATTTCATCCGGCCCTATAAAGCCACGTCTTTCCGCTATCCGGCAATGTGGGGGAAACCTGTCGTATCCGTCTGTATCACGTATCAAAAACAAAGAGGGCTGCTGAAATGGGTAAAATATCCGCGGCGTACGATCTATGTCAGCGAACCGTTTTACGCAGACACATCCCTGTCCATCAAGGCCGCCCAAAAATATCTGCATGAAAAGGCGTACGCGTTCATGTGCGAAACATCCCGGCAGTATTCCGACTACGCGTATATCGAATACATCCGGAGATCCGAAGAAGAAAACAAATAAGCGCAAAAAAAGACGGCCGATGCACGGCCGTCTTTTTGGATCAGTTTATTTTACATGCCTTCCCAGATATAGTTGGTATAAGAAATCGTTTTG
>CABQCN010000167.1 GCA_902462635.1 uncultured Oscillospiraceae bacterium | reverse complement strand
TTCTTCCGGTTCTTTCCAGCCGGCCCGGGCCGCCGCACCCCGCGATTCGGCCCGCTCCCTGCGTCACCCCAATATTTTCGAACAATTTTGCCCTGAAATTGTTCGAAACCGGGATGGCGGGATGGTTAGCCCTGGATTTTCGAACAATACCGAACGGTTTTTGTGCGAAAAAACGGGAAAATCGGCGCCGGGCTGCTCACGAGAAGATCCCGGATGTGGATAGAGAAGGTTTCCCTATAAATCAAGCGGAAAATGCAATGGCCTTTTGGCCGTTTTTATTGTATACTAAATAGAAATTTCCGAAAGGCGGCTGGTATGTGGTGAGAAAAACTTTTATGGGGAAGGATTTTATGCTGGATAGCGAAACCGCGGTCCGGATTTACGAGGAGTATGCGGAACGGCTTCCGATCATCGATTTTCACTGCCATATCGATCCGAAAGAGATTGCGGAAAATATGAAATATCAGAATATTACGAGGGTATGGCTCGGCGGCGACCATTATAAGTGGCGGGCGATGCGGGTGAACGGCGTTCCGGAAAAATATATTACGGGAGACGCCGGAGACTACGAAAAATTCGCCGCCTGGGCGGCGACGATGCCGAAGCTGGCGGGCAGTCCGCTATACAGCTGGTCGCATCTGGAACTGCAACGCTATTTTCAAGTAACGGAACCGCTTTCCCCCGCAACGTGTAAAATGATCTGGGAACGATGCAATGCCGTTTTACAGGAATTGCCGGTACGGGAAATCATAAAACGTTCCAACGTAGAAACGATTATCACGACGGACGATCCTGCGGACGATCTGAAATATCATGCGCGGCTGGCAGAGAACGGTTGCGCTGCCCGGGTTTTGCCCGGGTTCCGCCCGGATAAGCTGCTGGCGGCAGAAGCACCGGATTTCCCGCAATCTGTAGAAACGCTTTCCGCAGTGTGCGGGCAGGAAATTCGGTCTTTCGAGGATTTGAAGAAAGCGCTTGCCGCAAGGATCGCATATTTTGCGGCGAACGGCTGCAAAGCGAGCGACCACGGCCTTTCGGTTTTCCCGTTTACGCTTTGTTCCGCGGCGGAAGCCGACGCGATATTTCGGGCGGCACTTGCCGGGGAAAAGCCGGCGCCGGCCGCATGCGATGCATATCGGACGGCGCTCCTGCTTTTCTTATCGGAAGAATATACAAAAAGGGATTGGGTGATGGAACTTCATTACGGTGTGCTCCGTAATATCAATACGGGCGCGTTCCGGGAACTCGGTCCCGATACCGGCTATGACGCGGCCGGTAACGAACCCGTATGTACAAAGCTTGCGGCGCTCCTGAACGCTATGGAAGCACGAAACACGCTTCCCAAAACCATTTTGTTTTCGATCAATGAAAACGACAACGCCATGCTCAATACGATCGCGGGCAGCTTCCAGCGTCCGGGTACGGCGGGACGCGTACAGCAGGGCGCCGCTTGGTGGTTCAACGATACAAAAACAGGCATAACAAACCAGCTCCGGGCATTTTCCGAACTGTCCGCACTGGGCGCTTTCACCGGAATGCTTACCGACAGCCGCAGTTTTCTTTCATACACCCGGCACGAATATTTCAGAAGGATCTTCTGCAATTTCGTAGCGGAACTGGTCGAGAACGGGGAATATCCGGACGACCGGGCATCGCTGGAAGCACTGGTGCGCGGCGTCTGTTATGACAATGCAAAAAGCTTCTTCAACGTATAAAGCGTCGCATCCACCTCGGCTTTCGTATTCAAATGGTTGAAACTGAACCGTACCGTGCCGCCCAAAGCGTCGGTTTTCAATGCTTTATGCGCCAGCGGTGCGCAGTGGTACCCTGAACGCGTGCAGATCCCTTCTTTGCCGAGCAGCATGCTGACTTCTCCCGGCTCGTGTCCTGCGACATTCAGAGACACGACGCCGGTATTGATTGCCTGCGCGCCGGTATCTTCCGGCCCATAGACCGTGACGCCATTGATTTTCCGCGCATTTGCGGTGAAATATCGCCAGAGTTCCGTATGGATCTCCTGCATTTTACCGATCCCGATACCGTTGATATAATCAAGCCCGGCGCCGAGCGCGGCAATCCCGTGCGTGTTGACGGTGCCTGCTTCAAAGCAATCCGGCATTACCGTGGGCTGCCGCAGCATGAAGCTGTAGCTGCCGGTGCCGCCGGACATATACGGCCGGATGCGCACATTTTCCGCAACATAGATCCCGCCGGTTCCCTGAATGCCGAACAGCCCCTTATGGCCCGTAAAACACAGTACGTCGATCTGCATGCGTTCGACGTCGATCGGGATGACGCCGGCGCTCTGCGCACAGTCGACGATAAACAAAATGCCCCGGCTGCGGCAGTATTCCCCGATTTGCGCAATATCGTATACTTCGCCGGTGACGTTGGACGCGTGCGTCATGATCACGGCTCCCGTCAATTCCGTAATGCTTCGTTTGATGCGGTCATAATCGAGGCCGCCCCGTAAATCCGCTTCGTTGATATGGTAATATCCGCGGGTTACGGTGGGACGGAGCACGGAATTATGTTCCATCGCCGTTGTAACGATCTGGCCGTAGCAAAGATTGACCGCAATATTCAGCGCATGCGTAGCGTTGAGCGTAAACGCGATGCGCTGCGGGTCTTTGATATGGAACAACTGCGCCACTTTCCGGCGCACTTCATCGAGTTTCATGGAGGACCACACGGTATAGCTGTGCGTCCCCCTGCCCGGGTTGCCGGCATTCTCCAGCGCCTCATTGATCGCCGCCCTCACACTTTTCGGTTTTGGCCAGCTCGTGGCCGCATTATCCATATATATCATAAAAAGACCTTCCAATTTCAAATTGTTATAATGCAATATATGAAACGGAAGGTCCGATTGGTCAGTATATTATTTTCTCAAGATACCGTTTGCCTGCGGCGATGCACGCGAGCGGGTCCTCCGTGCCTTCGTATTCGATCGCCGCCGTCCCGCGGAACCCGGAAGCTTTCAGGATTCCGAGACATTTCGCCACCGGTACGCAGCCGTCCCCCACCGCGGCGCCCTTGATATAATTGCCGCCGCGCGTACAGATCCATCCCGGCCCCTCGGGCGCCGCCGCGCTTCCCGCGCCCTCTTTATAGTAAAAATCTTTACAATGTACATAGAACGCGTAATCTTTTAAAATTCCGGCCGCTTTGGCGGGATCCTCATCTACGCAGAGAAAATTTCCGATATCGATCAGCGCGCCGTAATTCGGCGAATCCACCGCATCGATCAGCAATTCCACCCGCCGGCTATCCTGGCAAAACATCCCATGATTTTCCACCATCGTTTTGATCCCAAGGGATTCGGCATATCCCGTTACGCGCCGCACGCATTTTACGAGGAGCGGCAAGTAAGCCTCGAAGCTGCGCCTTCCGCCCGGCATCGGCGCGTAACAGACGTCATGGCGCATATATTTTACGCCAAGCAGCTCGGCGATCCGCAGTTCGGCTTTCAAACGCTCCACTTCCCGGTCCGGTTCCGGACATAAAAAGTTCGCTCCCACACTATAGCAAGTCAGTTCCAATTGCAGCGACTGCGCCTGTTCGCGCAGCAGCCGCGCATACTCTTCCGCCGTCATACCCGCGGGAACCTCCAGACCCGCGTATTCCACGCCGGCGAATCCCAGTTCTTTCGCTTTCGGTAAAATATCCGCATAAGGCATTCCCTGCCGTACCGCGCCGAGGAAACTGTATGAGCTAACTGCCCATGTAAAATTCTGGTTCATATTCCGCCTCTTTTTGTTTTATTCCTCCGTGCCGCAATCCCGGCATACGCCGTACAGCATCATCCGGACCTCATCGATCGTCATGATTTCGCTGTTTTCTCCTTTTTCTCCGCGGCAGTTCAGTTCCTTTATTATAGCATCTTTGTCAATATATTTTTCATAAACGCCCGCAAGGTCGTACACCTTTCCGCAGCGGATACAGGTAAAATGGCCGTGCGGCGTTACACAGCCGTCGTACCGTTCCGGTCCGCGCACCGACGCGATCTTCATAACATATCCGTTTGCACATAATTCCGATAAATTCCGGTATACCGTTCCGAGACTGTAATTCGGCATCACGATGCGCAAGCTCTGATAAAGATCTTCCGCTGTCGGATGGTCTTTTCTGCCCCTGATTTCTGTTAAAAGCGCTTCCCGCTGCCTGCTGTATTTTTTCACTTGCATCTACTCCCATACCATTTTACAATTCAATAATAATAATTAATATCGTTTTTAATATAGCAAACTTTTTTTCATTCGTCAAATGGGAATTTATGGTATTTGCGGATGCGTAAAAAGAAACGGGAAATACCGGATTCCGGTATCTCCCGCGCTTGTTAGCCTTACATTCTTTGAAGTCGATTCCCTACGTTAGTATTATCTAAATCAGGTAATAGGGTCGAAGATCGTCTATCTTCCTCTCAGCCTGTCGTACAAGCTCCCCGAACGATATTGAATTCCGGTGCACATCTTAGGCACCACGCATAGGATATGTCAAACGATGCTTTTCATACCTGGTAAAAGATTACTTTTTTATTTGATCCAGCACCGCGTCCCAGCGCGCCGGGAAATCGTCATCGCCCGAACGCT
>CABQCN010000166.1 GCA_902462635.1 uncultured Oscillospiraceae bacterium | reverse complement strand
GTGAAAAATTGCGCCATGGCGTTTTTGTTCGGAGGAATCGTATGTATAATCGCGCAGGCGTATTACGACATCCTGATGAGCAAGGCCGTGGCTTCTGTTTTTGGTACGATTACAGAAGAAAACGGAAAAGCGCTAACCGTCATGTTTATGGTATTTCTCGGCGTTCTGCTGACGGCCTTGAACGTGTATGACGAAATCGGCGCTGTTGCCGGCGCCGGTACGATCGTCCCGATTACGGGATTTGCCAATTCTATCACATCGCCCGCGATGGAGTTTAAAAGCGAGGGCTTTATATTAGGTGTCGGCGCACAGATGTTTCAGGTGGCCGGCCCTGTTATCGTATACGGCACCGCCGCATCGGTGGTAGCCGGGTTCATTTATTATCTGATTCGATAAGGGGGAGCATACGTATGTCTACAAAACAAGGAAAACAGACATATACCAATGACCGGAAAGTTTATATAAAAGAAACCGCGGCAATCGTGGGACCGCGCGAAAAGGAAGGTCCTCTGGGCGCGTATTTCGATGAAGTCCAGCAAGAAGATTTCGATGAAAAATCTTGGGAGAAGGCCGAAGCAAAATTTGCTAACGCCGCTTTTCAGAAGCTTCTGGGGAAAATCGATAAAAAGAGCGACGATATCGATTGTATTTTGGCGGGAGACCTGATGAACCAATGCGTTGCCTCTTCGATCGGACTGCGGGATTCCGGAATTCCGTACCTCGGGTTATTCGGCGCTTGTTCCACGATTGCGGAAGGTATGACCACGGCTTCTTTGCTGATTAACAGCGGCGGAATGAACAATATCATCTGTATGGCGTCCAGCAACTTTTGTTCTGCGGAGAAGACGTTCCGCATGCCGGTAGAACAAGGCGGCCAGCGCCCTCCTACGGCGCAGTGGACGGTAACCGCCTCCGGCGGACTGCTGATTTCTTCCGAATCCGGCGGACCGATGATCACTTCCGTGACGATCGGGAAAATAACGGATTATAACGTAACGGATTCCAACAATATGGGGGCCGCAATGGCGCCTGCCGCGGCCGATACGATCATCGCCCATCTTTCGGATCTGGGACTCGAAGCGGGATATTACGATGCCATCATCACCGGGGACCTGGGTCTGACCGGCAGCGGTATGCTGCGGGAAATCATGGATCTGCATGGATACAGCTTATATGATTCGGAAAACGGCCGTTTCTTCCATCAGGATTGCGGCGCGATGATTTTCGATCCCGTCAAGCAAAATACGAATTCCGGCGGAAGCGGCTGCGGCTGCGCTACGGCGGTATTTGCAAATTATTTTTATAAACAGCTGCAATACGGAATTTTGAAAAAAGTATTGTTTGTCGCAACAGGCGCGCTGATGAGTCCCATCTCCGTCAAACAATCGGAAAGTATTTCCGGTATCGCACACGCGGTTGCGATCGAAGCGCAGTGAATTCTGCGTGTTTACAAGAGGTGTAAGAAATGGATTTTATAGTAAAATATTTATGCGTTTTCCTCGTTGGAGGAATTTTATGTATGATCGCGCAGATTCTGATCGATAAAACAAAACTGACTTCTGCGCGGATTCTGGTGTTATATGTGGTCGTGGGTGTGTTTCTAACGGCAATCGGCGTATATAAATACGTTGTGAAATTCGGCAGCTTCGGGGCCACGATTCCGCTGACCGGCTTTGGGTTTTCCCTTTGCAACGGCGTGTTCAAAGCGGTGGACCAATATGGGTTCCGGGGAATTTTTACCGGAGGACTTGCCGATGTTGCGTCGGGAATCATAACCGCAGTATTTCTGGCGCTGATCGCGGCGCTTATATCGAAACCGAAAAGCAAAAAGAACAAATGAGACGATTTCGCAGGCTCGGCGGTATGGCCGGAAGAAATTTGATTCCGGCCATATGCTGTTTCTTTCTGTTCCTATCGCTGCTGCGTGTTTATTCCGAAGATCCCGCGCCTGGGCCGGAGGCGGGAAGCGCTTCGGAATACATAGATGGATTCGTCTATTGCGCGGTCTGGAACAAGAATGCGCAGCTGGTTTTTATTGGGGAGACGGGCGGCCGGATCCTGCTGTTCTGCAATCGGCTGGAGACGGATCTTTTCGAAGCGCTGCGGAAAGGGGCGTACATCCGCCTGCGAATCCCCGCGGGCAGCGTTACCCTGCCACAAACTGCCGGGAATCCCGGTGGGTTTGATCAAAAGCGATATCTGGCAAGCCGGAATATCAAATATATGCTTTATCCGAAAACCGGCCAGATCGAAGCGCTTCCGGAAACGGAAGCATCCGCGTCTTTAAAATGGAAAACATTTCATATCCGCCGCGGCGCCGAGATTCGCGATCATCTGTCCGTTTCATTGAGCCGCGCACTTGGCGCGCAGAATGCGGCGGTTGCAATGGCCGTATTGACGGGCGATACCGGCGGGATCGCGGGGGAGGATCTACAGCAATACCGGGATGCCGGGATCGCCCATGTTCTGGCAGTCTCCGGCCTGCATGTGGGTTTTGTGCAGCGTTTTATCCTGCGCCTTTTGTCGCGAAAGAAAATTGGTTATACGGCAAGATCGCTTTCCTGTATTTTTGCGCTCCTGGCTTTTGCGTGTATCGCCGACTTCTCGCCGTCCGTTACGCGGGCGGTACTCCAGAGTTCCTATATATTGTTAGCAAAAGCGCTGAGACGGCCGCACCGGTCGAAAAATGCGTTATGCGCCGCCTGCGCCGTGCAGCTTGCCGTCAATCCGTACATGCTGTGCAATACCGGATTCCTGCTCAGCTATGCCGCGGCGCTTTCGCTCCTGACAATCCGGCCGGCGCTTGCAAAGCGGATTTTCTTTTTCGGAAAAATTCCCGCTTGCATCGTGACCGGAATATCCGTAAATCTGGGAATGCTGCCGCTTTTGATCACGTATTTTAACAGTTTTTCCCCTATCGGCATATTTGCGACCTTATTCGCGGCGAAACTTGCCTATTGGATCTGTATGTCCGGCTTTGCAATCTGGATCGTCGGCGCCCTGCCGCTGGGCGCCGTTCTTCTGAAAATTCCGGCGGCACTGACTTCGGCGGCCCTGCACGCGCTGCGCCAGGTTTCTGCGGTAGGCTCCCAAATTCCGCCGCCGATCGGCGCGTTCCGGGTGCCGTCAATCGCGCCGTGCGTTATTTTACTCTATTACACGGCGATATTTGTTTTTTTGAATACGACGTGTTTTCTGTTTTTTAAAAAGCATATCGTGCCTGTTGCGGCTTGCGTCATCGTGCTCTTCACCTGTTACCGGATCCGCGCGGACCGTACGGAAATATTGTTTTTCGATGTGGGGCAGGGCTTTTCCGCTTTGATCCGGACCGGCAGCGTCTGCGGTCTGGTCGATGGCGGGGACGGGACAACAGATATCAGCAGTTTGCTGTTCAAACAAGGCGTCGGGAAACTGGACTTCCTTTTACTGACGCATGGGCATGCCGATCACAGCGGCGGAATCTGCGATGTTTTAAGAGAACACGCCGTAAATTGTATTTTTCTGCCGGATAATCCGCACGACGAGGGAGTAAGCGCCGTTTACGGGGAAGCGGATGCAAGGGGCATCGAGGTCGTCCGGATCCGCGGCGCGCGGGAATACCTTATCGGAGACCTGCGCATAAAATTATATGCCAACGAAGCGTATATGATTTCCGCAGAAAGCAGCGACGTCAACAACAGTTCGCTCGTGATGCTCGCGGAAAGCAGCGATGGCAGCGTCTTCTTTTCCGGGGACATCGAACGCGAAACAGAAGATCTTTTTACAAGAAACCGATGGATCGGAAAAACGGATGTCCTCGCAGTGGCGCATCACGGCTCCGACAGCGGGAGCGAAGCGAAAAATATTTCGATAATTTCGCCCGAATATGCTATAATAAGTGTTGGCAGAATGAATCGTTACGGACATCCTTCCGGGCGTGTAATTGAAACATTGCGTGACGCGGGCGCAGAGATTTATCGAAGCGATTTATGCGGCGCCGTCAGAATTACGATGAGAAAGGGAACGCTGTATCCATGGCAGAAGTGGAAGACATCAGATCCATCAAAAATCATTTGAAACAGGAAGAATTGAAGAATGTCTATTTATTTTACGGCCCGGAGAGTTATCTGAAAGACCTGTATACGGAACGGATCCGCAGCAGGCTGGATTGCGACCCGATGAACAGCTATTTTTTCGGATCCGGAGCCGATCCGAAAGAAATCGAGTCTATTTGTTCTTCCGTATCGATGTTCGGCGACCGGAAGTTCGTCGTTGTCAGCGGAAGCGGATTTTTTAAAACGGCGGGCGACGCTTCTTTTCTGGAAAAAGCGGAAGCGGGGCGGACATATCTCGTTTTTAAAGAAGACGAAGCGGATAAACGCAATAAATGTTATAAGAAAGCGTGCGAATGCGGAATCGTGTTCTGCTGTAAAAAACAGCCGCCTGCGGAAATCAAAAAAGTCCTTTCCCACACCGTAAAAACTGCGGGAAGAACGATCGGGGAGAGCGTATTGCACTATATGATCGAGGGGATCGGGGACGATATTTCAAAGCTGCTGTCGGAACTTGAAAAACTTTTATTATATGTGCCGGAAGGTGCGGAAATCGAAA
>CABQCN010000165.1 GCA_902462635.1 uncultured Oscillospiraceae bacterium | reverse complement strand
CTGACTTCCAGAGAAGCCGGTACGATCGGCGGAAACATCGTTCGTAAAGTATTCGAAAGCTATACGGGAAACAACTATTTTACGGGTTCGAAAAATCAGTAATTTTCGAATGGTAATCTAATTTGATATGTGTCCGCCGCGGGAGTTCAACAGAATAAATTTTGCGGCGGATGCATATATTTTACAGGAATCTGAATTCGAATGGGGTCCTGTCCATGTCCGCCGTGCTGAAATACGCCGTATTTACCGTCTTGTCGCTCGCCGCCGTCTACATAATCTTCCGTCCTGTGCTGTTTCCGCGCTGCGGCTGCTGCGGGCGTGTAAAATTCCGTACGTATTTCCGCTATTATGCGCCGGTCAATATGCGCCTGACGAGAAAGGGCGATCTTTGCCTGTGCCGCGACTGCTGCCTGCGCTACAATATCCGTTCGATTTCCGATTTTAAAAAGCGCAGCGAAGTCAAGAAGCGGATGGAATATAAGAGTAAATACCTGTAAATACCGGTTCGTCTGCTCCTTTAACAAAACCTCCGAAAATAAAATATTTTTTATATATTGAATTTATATAAAAAATTAAAATATTATTGACAAAAATAACCATTTGTATATAATTGATATCAATTATAAAAACAGATGTTATGACCGTTAAGTATTTGAAGGAGGCTTTTGGAATGAGAGAGCAAGGAAGAAACAGATATTTTTTCAGTATGATTGCGTTCATA
Source organism: uncultured Oscillospiraceae bacterium (assembly GCA_902462635.1). GTDB lineage: Bacteria > Bacillota > Clostridia > UBA1212 > UBA1255 > Egerieisoma. The sequence continues at coordinate 3,888 of CABQCN010000165.1, read as the reverse complement.
CTGATCTTCGTCTTTATGCTGCAGATGGTACCGGCAGGCGCGGTGGATTTGATCCGGAATGGGACGGGAAGCAATCCCTATAAAAATGATGCAGAAGGAAGCGCTTCGGATTTGACCGGGGAGGCATCGGCGGAGGGAAACGAACCGGAACCGTATGTCCTTGGAGAAGACGAGTCCATGCGGGACGAATATACGAAATATTATCGGCTCTCAAACGGCTCCTATGCCGCAGCTTCCTATGAAGAAGCAGTCCATTACCGGGATGCGGATGGAACATGGCAGGAAATCGACAACCGAATGATAGGGACCGCGGCGGCAGACGATGGTTTTTCCGGGCCGGAAAACAAACAAAATAACGTAAAAATAAAATTTGCCAATAAGAGCTCCGCCAATGATCTCTACCGGATCCGGGACGGAGCTTATTCTATTTTTATTGGGGTGGACAAGACGGGATCCAGGGAACTGAATCGGGTATCAGCTGTTGTGCGTCAGAATGACGCGGTGGAAGAAACATTGGAAAGACGCAGCAGCGCGGAAGGGTTGAGCATAGAAGAAGCCGCGGAACTCAAGAAAAATATTGCCGCTGTGACATACCCGGGAATTTGGGCGAACACCGATTTAGAATATGTGGTGAACGGCACTTCGGTCAAGGAAAACATTCTGATCCGGGAAACGGGCGGAAATTATTCTTATTCGTTTTCGATTAAACTAAAGAATCTGACGCCCGTTCTGAACCCGGATGGAAGTGTCAGTCTGAACGACACGGAAAGCGGGACGCAGGTATATCTGATTCCGGCGCCATATATGTATGATGCCGCGGGCGCTTCTTCGCAGGCAGTTTTTTATACGATCGTTTCCAAGAACGGGAACCACCAATATGTACTCACCGTCCACGCGGATAAAAAATGGATTGAAAGCAGTGATCGGACGTTTCCGGTGACTGTGGATCCGATCCTGATTAAAGATGGACTCCGTTCGGAAGTACGGGACACTTTTATAAAAGAGGGTTCACCGAACGCAGTTACACCGAACGGCGCCGATATCCTGTACTTAGGGTATGACAGCCTGCCGGCGGAACAGCGGCGGCGGGTCTATACGAAGTATAACAATCTGCCCGAACTGCCGTCTTCGGCGATCGTTACTCAGGCAATGCTCTATTATTATCAGATGCCGGCTTATAGCCCCGGATACAGTGGCACGGATGGCCTCATCGTGACGGCGCGGGAAGTATACGGCAGCTGGGACTCCGCTACGATCAAATGGAATAACCAGCCTTCCTTCAGTTCCACGATCCTCGATTATATCGTTACGGGCAGTAATACGAACAACACCTTTTTAATGTGGGACATTACGTCTTTGGCACAGAAATGGTACGCGGGCAGCGCGAATAACGGCGTCGTACTGATGCCGGATGTGGAAAGGTCATCAGCCACTTCGGCAGGCTTGAATGCGAACGTACGTCTCGCGTCTTCGGACAATGCGAATTTGTCTATGGTGCCGATGCTGATAATCAGCTACCGGGATAGTAAAGGCCTGGAAAATTATTGGACCTATGAATCGTTCGACTGTGGGGACGCCGGTACGGCGTATGTTAATGTGTTCAATCGGAATCTGACATTCGTACACGATCTATATCAGACGCCGGGGAACATTTTGCCAATTAATGTATCGATCGTGTATAACAACTCTCTGGCAGGAAAATGGGGCAGCGATAACTGCCCGGTTAACTACAGTACGGTGTGGGCCGGCGCGGGGAACAAGATAAATGTATATGAAAAAATGTACGAGAAGACGATCTCAGGCCGGCTGTATTATGTGCATGAGGATGCGGATGGCACGGAGCATTATTATGACAAAGATAATAACGGAAAATTCGTGAGCGAGGACGGACTGGACTATACGATTGTAAAATCAGGCTATATTTATTATATGACCGATTCCAACGGGATAAAGAAAACATTCAACGCCCAGGGAAATATAGTGAGTATAGAAGATAAATATGGAAATAAGAAACTCTTTGAATTAAATCCGGCAGGCTATATCTACGGAATATCAGAACAAAATAAGGGAAGTACTGCGAAGAAACAATTGATCTCTTTTACAAACGAAGGGAATGCCAATATGCATATTTACGGCACTCCGAACGGTACGGACAAATATTCCCTAGGATATTATATCGGTAAAATGACGTCGATTACGCATTACAGCAGAAATTCTGGCAGCGAAGTGTGGGAGAATAAAGTATGGATCGGGTATGACGATGATCACAACAGCAGAATGACCTATGTACATTCCACAAAACATGACGATATTCTGGAATTTACATATGACAGCCAAAACAAACTGACACAGATTGTCAAGAAGCGGATGGGCGTCTGCGTGGAAAAGGTCGGAATCTCGGACTACGGCGACAAGACGGTACGGTTCCGTACCTGGGGAAAGGATGAAATTTACGGAAACAGCGACGACCTTTACACAGTATATACATGCGACAATTACGGCAGGACGATCAGCAGTTATGTCACGGACATTAACGGGAACGTACTGGGCGCTTCTTCGGCAAAATATAACGACGCGGAAGGATCAAAAAAGCACAATACCGTAGCGGAAAACGCCGTAAAGAATGCGACGTCGACAAACCAATTCCAATATTCCAATTTTGAAGAAGATTCGAATATGAATTTGTTTCATGATATAAATTGGCAGCATACGAATGAAAATATGAATTTTACCACTACGAAATCATATCTGGGGAAACGCTCCCTAAAGGTAACCTCCGGCAGCAGCGGAAGCTCGCTGGCATATACAATCGTCACTGCCTCAACAGGTAAAACGTATTGTTTTTCCGCATATGTCAACGCCGTAAATGTAAGCGGTGAATTCTATTTCCGGATGATCAATTCCAATACGGGGGAAGAGGTCGGCAGAACAGATATTATAAAAGGGACTACAGAAGCATCGATCGAAAACGGATGGAAACGGATCTACCTGACAAGTGATATCAAAACCGTAGGGATTTATTGGGTCCAGATGATCATGAGCGGCGGCGGTACGGTATACGTAGACTGTATCCAGTTCGAAGAAGGCGCGGCGCCGGGCAGATATAATATGATCGAATGGACGTCGTACGGGAACGGCCAATACGCCACAAACAGTACTTACAGCACAAGTGCATATCCGCTTTCACAAGCGTGGAAAATGAACGGATCCCCTGCCTTATCTTCCTTTTTCAGCCAGGAGATTGAAATCAACCGGCCGGGGACGGATACGTATATGCTGTCGTTCTGGGCGCAATCCAATTCCGTGCGTCTGGGAACGGATCCGACGCGGAGCAGCTATAAACGGATGTTTGACGTATATGCGTCGATCTATTATAAGGATGGGACAAACGAAACGAAACGGGTGGACATTAATCCGCAGAACCGGTCGAAGCAGCTAGTGACGCTGCCGATCGTGCCGAATGCGAATAAGACGGTCGATTATATCATGATCGGCGGCACATACAACTGGAACGCGAATGTATCGTATCTTGGCGGTTTCACGCTGACGCTGGAACCTGCGCAGGCGTATACATACGATAATGAGGGCAATGTCAAATCCGTGAAGACGGCCACCGGGGAATCGCTACTTACCTATGCGGCGAACCATCTGGATCTTTTGAAGTCGAAGCAGCCGAACGGAGACGAGTATACGTATACCTATAACAGCAGTCCGGCGGGAGTGCGGGCGGACGTGGCGAGTATTACCAATAAAAACAATGTAAAAGTATCTTGCTTTTATGATCAAAACGGAAATATTACGAGGCTTGCCGGCAGCAACACGACAGGAGGAAAATCTTATGCCGAGTTTTATGAATATAGTAATAATGGGAATTATCTTACGATAAAA
>CABQCN010000164.1 GCA_902462635.1 uncultured Oscillospiraceae bacterium | reverse complement strand
ATTTATACAGCGATGCCGGAACGTATGAATCCACATCGGACATGGTCTTCTCCGGCCATAAATTTGTATATGAAAATGGCGCGCTTCTTGCGGAATCCGTTTTATTCGAAGACGGCGGCATCTTGTTGGCGGATACGGATACGCAGCTGCTGCGTAAGGAGCGGCGGACCTTGAGTACTTTTACAGAACACGCGGACGCCTGCCGCGCCGTGCCGGTTCCGTTTCCAAAAAAGAATCATAAACAATTATACCGGCGGTATGAAAAAATGCCGTTCGTACCGCAGGAGGAAAGCAGGCGGGAAAAACGCTGCGCGGAAATTTTAAACATGCAGGCGTACGCGCTTCGGAAACGTCTGGTTCATACGAACGCAAAAACGGCGGTAATCGGCATCTCCGGCGGACTCGATTCCACCCTTGCGCTGCTCGCCGCCGCGCGTGCATTCGACATCGAGCAATATGACCGCAGACAGATCCGCTGTATCACGATGCCGTGCTTCGGCACAAGCGACAGGACTTATCAAAACGCCTGCCGCTTGTGCGGGGAAATCGGCGCCGGGCTGGAAGAAATCGATATCAAAGAATCGGTGCTGCGCCATTTTACGGATATCGGACAGGATCCGCAGACGCACGATGTAACGTATGAAAATGCGCAGGCACGGGAACGCACGCAGATCCTGATGGACTATGCGAATAAGACGGGAGGCATCGTGATCGGAACAGGGGATCTCTCCGAGCTTGCGCTTGGCTGGTCGACTTACAACGGCGATCATATGTCGATGTACGCCGTCAATGCTTCGATCCCCAAAACGCTCGTACGCTATCTGGTAAAATATTACGCCGATCTCTCCGGCGGCGTACTGCAGGCGGTGCTGTACGATATTCTCGATACCCCGGTGAGTCCGGAACTGCTGCCGACGCAGGACGGCATCATAACGCAGAAAACGGAAGATCTCGTCGGACCGTACGAACTGCATGATTTCTTCCTGTATTATTTCCAGCGCTACGGTTTCTCTCCCGATAAACTATATTTTATCGCCAGAAATGCGTTTCGGGGAAGCTATGAGGACGAGGTCATTTTAAAATGGCTCCGTACGTTCCTGCGGCGTTTCTTCGGTCAGCAGTTCAAACGATCGTGTATGCCGGATGGCCCGAAAGTCGGCACCATATCCCTCTCCCCGCGGGGAGATCTCAGAATGCCTTCCGACGCGGATCCCGCCGTATGGCTCGCGGAATTGTCACAATATGACCCCTGATTCCGGTTCCTTTGCGGCGGGACGGGCAGGCGAGGATGCCGCTGCTGCCTTTTATCTTCGAAGCGGTTATGAACTGTTGGATCGAAATTGGCGCTGGGGAAGGAAGGGCGAAATCGATATCGTCGCATATCATAAAAAGAACGATATTCTCGCAATATGCGAGGTCAAGACGAGAAGCCCGCGGCCGCTGGTCAGGCCGTGCGAAGCGGTCGGCGCGGAAAAACAAAGAAAACTCCGCGTACTTGGGGAAATCTACTTGCTGCGCAATCCGGTACACGCAGACGCCTGGATCCGTTTCGACGTCGTCGAAATTATTTTGGAACGCGGCGGTGAAATCCGGCTGAATTTCATCGAAAATGCGTTTTGACACGTATCCGGAATTGAGATATAATAGCACGAATCATTTATTCAGGAGGGTCATTATGAAGTATGGTAATATGAGCAGCAACGAACTCGAAACGATTTTGGAAACCGAACAAAAACGGTATGAAGAATATAAAGGCAAAAATTTAAAATATGATATGACGCGGGGGAAGCCGTCTGCGAAGCAGCTTGCGCTATCCGACGAAATGATGTCAGAAGAATACCTGGGCGACTGTAAGACCTCCGGCGGCGTCGATTGCAGAAATTACGGAATTCTGGAAGGGATCCCGGAAATCCGGACGCTTTTTTCACAGATCTTCGATGTTCCTGCCGAACAAATTATAGCGGGCGGAAACTCGAGCCTCAATCTGATGTACGATATGGTATCCGCGTTCCTCCTCCTCGGTACCGGAAACGGCGCGAAGCCGTGGTCACAGCAGGGGGGAATTAAATTTATCTGCCCGGTACCGGGATATGACAGGCATTTTGCGATTACGGAAAAACTTGGAATCGAAATGATCAATGTGAATATTTTACCGGACGGCCCCGACATGGATGAAATCGAAGCGCTGGTGAAAGATCCTGCGGTGAAGGGAATGTGGTCCGTTCCGAAATACAGCAACCCGACCGGCGTCGTTTATTCGGACGAAGTTGTAGAGCGTCTGGCAAAGATGAAATGCGCCGCGGATGATTTCCGGATTTTCTGGGACGACGCTTACACCGTACACATGTTGGATGGGGAACCCGCCAAACAGCGAAATCTGATCCGGGCCTGCGCGGAAGCGGGAAATCCCGACCGTGCCTTTGTCCTTGCCTCGACGTCTAAAATGACGTATCCCGGAGCCGGCGTGGCGGCGGTGGCCTCGAGTCCGGCGAATATCAAATGGTTAAAAGGAATTTACTCGATCCAGACGATCGGACCGAATAAAATCAATCAGCTGCGCCATGCGAAGTTTTTAAAGGATTATGATCATTTGATCGCGCATATGAAAAAACATGCCGAAATCATGAAACCGAAATTCGAATGCGTCGTCCGGATCCTGCAAGAAGAACTCGGAGATACCGGCATCCTGACTTGGAGCAACCCGAAAGGCGGCTATTTTATCAGTGCCGATACCACGTATGGCTGCGCGGACCGCGTGGTGGCGATGGCGAAAGAATGCGGCGTGCTGTTCACGGCCGCCGGCGCGACGTTCCCGTACGGGAGAGATCCTGAAAATAAAAACATCCGCATTGCGCCTTCTTTGCCGCCTGTGGAAGAATTACAGGAAGCGATCCGCGTCTTCTGCATCTGCGTAAAAATCTGCACGGCGCAAAAATTGTTGGAAAAATAATCGAAAAAAGAGTATACTAATCCCATTGACGTGCAAAAGGGAGGAATATTTTTGAATATAAATGTGAAAGACCTGGAGTATAAACGCGAGTCCGCATGGTATTCTATGAGCGATGCGCAGAAGGACGCCGCTCATGAATTTTCAAAAGGGTATATTGATTTTTTAAACCATGCGAAAACAGAACGCGAAGCCGTTTCTCTCATGGTTGCGGAAGCGGAGCGTCAGGGATATATCGATTTTCAGAAGGTCGTGGACGGAAGCGCGGCGTATGCGCCGGGCCTGAAGGTTTATTGGGTCAACCGCGGCAAGGCGCTGCTTCTGGCCGTCATCGGCAAGGAAGACCCTGCGAAAGGCTGCGACATGGTCGGCGCGCATCTGGACGCGCCCCGGCTCGATTTTCGGCCGAATCCGTTCTATGAGGATCATGATCTGGCGTTTGCGAAAACACATTATTACGGCGGTATCAAGAAATATCAATGGGTATCCGTACCGCTTGCGATTCACGGCGTGATTGCCAAAAAAGATGGCACGGCGGTCACCGTATCGATCGGCGAAGCCGGCGACGACACGACCTTTGTAATCAGCGACCTGCTTCCGCATCTGGCGTACGACCAGATCGAAAAGAAAGCGAGCGAAGTCATCACAGGGGAGAATCTCAACCTGATCCTCGGATCGCTTCCATACGACCCGGAAGATGCGGAGGATAGCAAGGGCGTCAAAGCAAATATTTTAAAAATATTATACGACCGCTACGGCATTGCGGAACGTGATTTCAATTTTGCGGAGCTGGAAGTCGTACCCGCACTGGATGCAAAATACGTGGGACTCGACCAAGGCTTGATCGGCGGATATGCACAGGACGACAGAGTCTGCGCGTATACCGCATTCAAAGCATTGCTCGATCTGGACCGTATCCCGGAACGGACGGCGGCCTGCTATTTTTCAGACAAAGAAGAAATCGGCAGCGTCGGCAATACGGGTGCGCGTTCGAATTGGCTCGAGAATTTTTATCTGGAGCTTTGCCATGCGTATCATCATCAGAAGGATGGACGGCTTGACGCAAGCGTCGCCGCAAGAAGAAGCATGGCGGGAAGCAGATTCTTGTCGGCCGATGTGACGGCTGCGTTCGATCCTACGTTCCCGGAGGTGTCGGAACCGAGAAACGCCGCGTATTGCGGTATGGGAATCGCTTTTGAAAAATATACGGGACACAGAGGCAAATCGGGCGCAAGCGAGGCAAGCTGCGAATTTCTGGCGGAGATTGCCGCGATCCTGGATGCGGAATCGATCCCGTGGCAGCTTACGGAAATGGGCAAGGTGGACAAGGGCGGCGGGGGGACGATCGCGCAGTTTCTGGCGGATACCGGCATGGACGTCGTCGATTGCGGAACGCCGGTGCTCGGAATGCATTCGCCGTATGAAATTACTTCGAAAACCGATGTCTACTGGACGTACAAGGCGTATCTGGCATTCTTTCAGAAATAAATTTTCCGCTTCGGAGGGCATGACATAAATGGATAATTTAAGGCGTTTTTTACTTGTATTTATTGCTGTTATTTTTGTGACGCTTTCGGTTTGCGGGATCGTTCTTGCAAATTCCTATCAAAAGATGGCGAAAACAGAAGAACGCAATCTTACGGCGGCGGCGCCGACCTTCAACC
>CABQCN010000163.1 GCA_902462635.1 uncultured Oscillospiraceae bacterium | reverse complement strand
AAGGTAATCGCTGTCGTCAGCGGGAAAGGCGGCGTCGGGAAATCGCTGGTAACATCATTGATGGCGGTAAATATGCGGCGCCGGGAATATCAAACCGCCATCCTGGACGCGGATATCACCGGTCCTTCAATCCCGAAGGCATTCGGGATCAGAACAAAAGCGACGGGAGACGAATCCGGGATTTATCCGGTCGACACAAAAACAGGCATAAAAATCATGTCCCTGAATTTATTGCTGGAAAATGAAACCGACCCTGTCGTGTGGCGCGGGCCGATCATCGCCGGCACGGTAAAACAATTCTGGACGGACGTCATATGGCAAGACGTGGATTATATGTTTGTGGACATGCCTCCGGGAACCGGAGACGTTCCGCTGACCGTGTTCCAGTCGCTTCCCATAGACGGGATCCTCATCGTCACCTCTCCGCAGGAACTCGTATCCATGATTGTAGAAAAAGCAGTGAATATGGCAGGCCTGATGAAAATTCCGGTACTTGGCATCATAGAAAATATGTCTTATTATACCTGCCCCGACTGCGGTGCGGAGCACCGTATCTACGGGGAGAGCCATATCGATGAAATCGCTGCTAAGCACAGCATTCCGCTCGTCGCAAAGCTTCCGATAGACCCGAAACTTGCGGCGGCATGTGACAAAGGCACGATCGAGCTTTTTGCAAACGATGCGCTCGACAAAATCGCAGAAAGCCTCGAACAGTTATGAGCAGAAGAGAAACAGCGATTGCGCTTTTTAAGGAAGGCTACAGCTGTGCGCAAGCGGTGCTGCTGGCATTCTCAGATCTTACCGGGCTGTCCGAAGAGCAGGCCGCCCTTGTTTCTTCTTCCTTTGGGGCGGGAATGGGAAAGCTGCGCGAAGTATGCGGCGCCGTTTCCGGAATGCTGATGGCGGCGGGGCTGATCAAAGGGTATGCGCAGCCCGGGGATCCGGCCGCAAAAGCGGCGCATTACCGATTCGTACAAGAACTTGCGAACGCATTCAAGGCAAAGAACGGAAGTATCATCTGCCGCGAATTATTGAGCGGCAAGGTTTCCGCGGAAGTCTTGAGCCCCGATACATTGCCCGAAACCAGAACGGAAGATTATTATAAAAAAAGGCCGTGCCCCGCGCTCATCGGAGACGCGGCGGAGCTTCTGGAAAGCCTTTTATAAACAAATACGCGAAGAAAGAACGGCCCGGAACACTGCGTTCCGGGCCGTTCTTATGCACTTACGATCCGTTCTTTATTTCTTCTTTTTCTTTACTACAATGACAACTACCGCAGCAATGATTACAACGGCGCCGGCGGCAATTGCAATGATCGCCCACGTCGGGAATCCGCCATCCTCATTGGAAGGATTGTTCGTTGAAGTTGCGGGAGCCGGTTTCGGCGTAGGGGTTGCGGACGTTCCGGACGCCGTTGCCGTCGAAGGTTCTTTCGTGGGAACCTCCGTTGCTTCCGCGGTCGGCGTCCCTTCCGCGCTGCCGCCCTTCTTTATTTCACATCCGTCCACCAGAATATCATCCATTGTAATCACCGTGCCCGTTCCGGACAGGTCGAAGCGAAACGCAGAAAGCGCAGAAAATTCAACGTTGAATTCCGCCTTCTCCATAAACTTGCCATCCAGGAAAACATAATAATTCTGTGACAACGTCTCACAGACGACGGCTACGGAATACACTTTATTCGCTTCCAGTTCCGATACCAATTTATCGCCCAAATCATAAAGGCCGATTTTGTCGGCGACGTTTTTGAAAGAAAGGATCGGGTTTGCCGAGTTCTCGCTGTCTTTCTCCGGAGAATTTACATCGGTAAGCTTAATCGTGAATTTACCGTCCGACGCCATATTGTCCAGACGGATTTTGAATTCCATAACGTACGCATCCGCATCAAATTCCACTTGCTGGTCGATCGTCCATCGTCTCGCGTCGAGAAGATCTTTGAAACGGATCGACTGCTCTCCCTCGATCGGCGTATCGTTCGTAATCATCACACTGCCGCCGCCGCTGACATGCGAAAAGAATCCGTATAAATTTTCGCCGGGCGCGGCTTCATGTTTTGTCGTATAATCGTCCATGGAATCGAGATCCTCGAAATCCTGATATATCACTTCGGAAATGATATCCTCATTCCGCTCGTACGTATACGTTTCCTCCCCTTCTGCGCCTACGGTCATGACCCCCGTAACGGCAAGCAGCATAGCGATGCTAAGTATTGTTGCGCAAATCTTTTTCATTCAATAACCAACCTCCATCAGCCCAAAAAGAGCCATATTATTTGTATGGTTTATTATATATGATAAATTATATTCACGCAATAATTTATATAAAAGATTCATATATAAAATTTATGCAAAATTTAAATCGCAGGCCGCCTCCGGCAGATGCTTTTTCCGGCGGATCATGGTATAATTTGACGGCAGCGGCGTAGACGCGCAGAAGGCTGCCCTTATTTTATTTCAGAACCAGAAGGATGGTTTCGCATGTTGCATATCAAAAAAAGATACAAATTTTTATTCTCCGCGTCATTCATGTTTGCAATTCTGATCGCCGCATCCTGCGCTCCGGATCCGTCCGGCGTCGGTACGCCGCCTACGATTTTTTCCGCAAACACACCGCAAAATACGGATGGAAAAACGCAAAGCGCCGCGCCGGCCACTCCCGCGCCGCCGACGCCGGAACCCGGCATGCCCGACCGGCTCGGACTTTATATCAACGATGGGGGCAGCAGAAAGCTCGTGGAAATTTCTCACAAAACAGAATGGACGGCGGGACAGGATATCAAATGTTATGAAGCGATCGCCTCCCGGGAAGCTACGTTGACGGGTTCCGGTTTCGCCGAAATCTGGAATGCGTGCTGGAACAAATTTTCGAATACAAAAGAGGTCAAAATCGGATATGGGATCGAACTCGTATTGAAATCCGGTGAAACGGCTGCGTATGACGTAAAATCTCCCGAGGATACACAGAAGAACCGAGAATATGTCGAAACGTATCTGTACGACGACGTACACCAGACGCCCGGCCAGTGGTACAGCCATCTGGAATCCGCGGATATGGGAACCGAAACCATCGCAACTTCAATAAAATTAACGGCCGGGAGTAAAATCGGTGACATCGAAAGAATTCATCTCACAGCGTATCTTTATACGGCGGAGCTTCCGCAGCGCAGGATCGCGCAATGCGGGATCGACCTTTTCAGCGCATAACAAAGGAAGGAGCGGCAGCAGAATGAAAATAACGGTTCTGGACAGATGCACGGTAACGCAGGGAGATATCGATCTTGGCCGGTTGGCCGGTCTGGGCGATTTAAAAATTTATGATATTCTTCCGGAGGACCGCCTCGTCGAAACGATCCGCGGCGCCGACGCCGTGATCTGCAACAAAGCAAAAATGACTGCGCAGGTCATAGCGCAATGCCCGGATTTAAAATATATCGGACTCTTTGCGACCGGTTATGACAATGTCGATATCCAGGAGGCCGCCCGGCGCGGTATCGTCGTCTGCAACGCACCCGGCTATTCCACGATGTCCGTTGCGCAGCATACGTTTTCCCTGTTATTGAACCTGTAGCAAAAATCTGGGCATCGTCGGATACGGCGCGATCGGACGCGCCGTTGCGCAAATCGGGCAGGCATTCGGTATGCGGCCGCTGATCTATACGAGAACGCCCCCGAAAAACTGCCGTTATCCGCTCGTTCCGTTCGATACGCTCCTGACGGAGTCCGACTTTATCACGCTGCATTGCCCGCTGACGCCGCAGACAAGGCATCTGATCAACGCAGACGCGCTTTCGAAAATGAAGAAGAGCGCTTATCTCATCAACACGTCGCGCGGCGGGGTCATCGACGAGGACGCGCTGGCGGAAGCCCTGCACGGCGACGCCATTGCCGGCGCCGGAATCGATGTCCTCGCTGCGGAACCGATGCGCAGCGGCCATCCGTATTATACGGCGCCCCATTGCATCATTACGCCGCATATCGCGTGGGCCTCTGTGGAAGCGCGCGAAAGGCTTGTCGAAATCGTATATCATAATCTGGAGGCATTTCTCCGCGGCGCGCCGGTGAACAACGTCGCCGGAAAGGGAACCGGACTATGACCTATACAGTATCCAATCCGGTATTATCCGGTAAAATAAACGCAATCCCGTCAAAATCGCATCTGCACAGGCTGCTGATCGCCGCCGCGCTTTACGGTTCAAAGACGGAAATCCGATATGAGGGCGAACAATCCGAAGATATCGCCGCCACCATTCGCTGCCTGCGGGAGCTGGACGCGCAGATCGAAACGGCGGAGCCTTCCGGGATCTGCGTAACGCAAACCGGGCGCAATCTGTTCCCCAACAAAACAAGAGTGCTGCATTGCGGAGAAAGCGGTTCTACGCTTCGCTTTCTGCTGCCCATCGTAGGCGCGTTGGGTCTTACCGGAGAATTTTATGCGGCCGGAAGGCTTCCGCAGCGGCCGCTTTCCCCGCTGCGGGAAGAACTGATCCGGCACGGCTGCGAAATTTCGGAACCCGGCAAAATTCCCCTGACCGTAAAGGGCCGTCTGAACGGCGGCGTCTTCGAAATTGCGGGCGGCGTCTCTTCTCAATATATTACCGGATTACTGCTTGCGCTTCCCCTGCT
>CABQCN010000162.1 GCA_902462635.1 uncultured Oscillospiraceae bacterium | reverse complement strand
CCTGTTTATGCAGTGTTATCAATTCCCGCCATTCTCCGCTTTCCGTTTTCACGTCGATCGCAAAATTTTCAATCTGGACCGATTCCTCAAATTCGGAAATCGCACAAGATTGAAAAACATCTTCTTTTGGTAAGGTAAAAACGAGAAACGGCGCCCGGTCCGATTGCGCGGGGGTCCAGAAAGACTGATCGTCATAAATCAAAACGTTCTCCGGCTGCGGAATCTTTCCTGCGTCCGGTATGAGAACGGAGGACGCGGACACCACGGCATCGGAAAAGTGCGTATTCCTGCAGCCGTAAAAAGAAGGTCTCCTTTCGGCTTCCTTTTCACAGACCGGATACCGGATCCAGGAAATATCGCTTTTCAACGGGAATACCATTATGGAATCCTCTGTCAGAGTCCTCTCGGGATCGATCCGGGAGCCGTCGCTTCCTTCCAGAAAGCCGCAGAATATTTTATTGCGGCTGCAGGTCACAATCCTGGAATACGCCGAACCTGCGATCTTGAGATAGCAATACCCGTCTTTCAAAGCAGCATCCTCCAATTTTTGTATGGAAGGAGAAAAGACGGACATCATATAATTTTCTTCCACCGCAGAATGAATCTGCGCCATCAACTCTTTTTCTTCCGCGAGCAGCGCGGAAAGACAAGAAACCAATCTTTTTAAATGCGCGGGATCGCGCGGCACGGGGTAAAACGTCCGCTTGTTTGTTTCCTTCAAAGTCATCATCATATAAAGTTTCCGGAAAGAGAGATATTTCCCGCTCAACGCCTTATATTTTTCCGCCGGATCTTTTACTCTTAACGAAAGGTCGAATCGTTCGCCCAGCTCGCAAAGCCGCGCGGCAATCAGCGATTTATTTTCCGTAACCATATGGACCAGACGGTAATCCAGACAACGGATTTCCGTTTCTTTTTTTAAACTTTGTAATAGTAATTCCGTTATTTTAAGGCCGTACAGCTCCGGATGTCCGCCGGTATAAGATTCGTTTTCCTGGAAAAAATGGTACCAATCCTTGACGCTTCCCTGCCCGAAATAATAGTCGGATAATTCCCGGTAAAAGGCAGGGTACACGAAATGCCTGTTCCTGATATAAGAAGCGGAAAAATTTTTCCGTTTGAACAGCAGAATCATATCGTCGTCATTGATATTTTGCCCAGATTCCGCCTGTGTTTTACAAAACGCTTCTTCTAGTTCCCGCGCTGAGAAATCCAACCCGTATACCGCGTTATCGACGTCAAACGCCTTTGCGAAAAACCGCTCTGCGTCATAAGCGTAAAGCAGGACCGGATGCAGATCGTCTTTTTTCCGATAGGAGAACGAACCGGGAAGATATTTCTGGTTGAGCCAGAGATAAATATATTTTTCTTTGCACAGCTGACGTTTCCAAAACGATTCCCGGTCGATATCCTCTAAATCGCCGTATTCCAGGCAGGAAATGTCGAACAAACCGGCATAATACCGTTTGTAGTCCGTATAATCGAACGAAGTCGGAAAGTCGTAGTGGTAAAATATGTTGATAAAATTACATAATTTCCAATAATCAAAATCCTCGCTTACCGGAATCAGCAGTGGGAGCGAATGGTGCGTAAATAAATTGATCTCTGGAGCTTGATTCAATTCCAATATTGTTTTTTCGGGTAAATTTTGTTCCATATGTATGTTTCTCCGTGTGTTTTTATATTTTTGCTATAAAGAGGAGATCGTATGATGATCCGTAATAATAAAATCAACAATCTCTCTGCCGTTTACAGCGATTTGTAAAATCATAGTTCCTATGATATATTTATTATATCTTCTCTTTGCCCGCTTGTCATGATACGATCAAAAGCAAAAAATATAACGATATCAAATTTTAATGCGAAAGGAAGAAGGACGGCTTTGGTAAAATACCATCATAACCGGGAGTTCCATATCGATTTTTATGATCCGGATCCCTGTGAAAATATAGAAACGGAGCAGCGGTATAATATTATTTTAATAAAAAAAGGCTCCCTGACCTTGAAAATCGAAGGCCGGACCGGTACGTTCGCGGCGCCCTGCGCGCTCCTGCTCAAAGAAAACCTGCAGATCGCGTTTGTTTCCTCGAACAGGCTTTCCGCGAAAACGATCTCTTTCGACGTTTCTTTTCTGAACATCAATATTACTTACGATATGGTCAATTCCGGAGCGTATGAGGCGCAAATCGACCGCTTCGGTTTTGTGCCGCTCAACTTCTTCTATGAAAAATCCGCGGAATTTTCGTATTTCCTGCCGCTTCCGAAAGACACGTTCCTGCAGCTCGATTCGTTTTTCTCCAAAGCGGGCAGCGCGATGGCGCGCCAGTCCGACGACCGGTGGTCCTGCTGGACGCGCCTGCACCTGAACGCAATTTTAGAATTGCTGTATCAAACCTATCAAGATTACCTGAACCATACGATCACGATTTTTGATATCAGAGATCCCAACGTCTGGGTCTCGTTATTGCTGGAACAAATCCATAACAACTACCGGAACGAGATTTCCCTCAATTCTTTGTCGGAATTCCTTCACATCAATAAAACCACCGTAGCAAAATATTTTAAAGAGATTACCGGACGCACGGTTACGGAATATATCAATCATTACCGGATCCAATGCGCCTGCCGCGCCCTTGCCACCACCGAACTCAAAGTCTATGAAATCGCCTTAGAGTGCGGTTTTGCCAGCGAAGCGTATTTTATCAAACGATTTAAAGCCGAACGGAATACGACGCCGCTGGCTTACCGCAGAGAAACCGTCCGTAAAAGGAAAGCGGAATTCCAAAGCGAAGAGACCGAACGGTGCGGAGAATAACCGCGGGTATTCCGTCTACTGGGGGCACGCATCCAGAAATTCCCGGACGAGCCGGCTCGCCTCATCGGAATTCAAATTGCCGGAGCAATTCCGCTGCGCTGCGCTTTGGTCTTTATAGTGATACTCGAAGGTAACGGACCATGCCAAACATTTTAGAAAACGATTGCTGCGGGCCTTCTTCCGGAGCGCCCGTTCCAGGTTCTCCGTTGTTTGGAAAAAGGCCCGGTCTTCGACAACGATATTACGTTCCAATCCGTTCAGATTTACGATGCTGACTGTTATATAGGAAACTTCGTCCAGATCAACGCGCGGAACCCGCGTGCTGACAGTAATCCATATGATTGCAGCCGAGAGAACCAGCCCTGCGATGATAAAAAACAATTTATGCCTTGCAATAAAAGCCGCAGCGGATTTCATAATAAGTTCACTCCTTTGCTTCCTCTATTTGAGAAAGTTGTTCCCATCGTTTTCTTCCATATATAATGAATCCCCAGATCTGATCATTCTGGTTTATAAAAATCTCGCCCAAAACGATAAAACGCTTTTATGACTTTTCATAAAAGCCTCATACTTTATCCCCCTCACTTTGTTATAATTTACAGTAAGCTGTCGGACCATTTTATCTTCTCGTAACCCTTTAAAACAATATATTTATAAAAAGTTTGGATAAGCGATATTTACTCTGCGGAGTTTTTTAATTCATCGCTTACTTCTTTTATCGTTAACAGATCTTCACATAGTTTTGCTCGAAAATTTTGTCCTTCATAAACACGTTGAATGCTTTTACCCGTATTTAAATTATAATTTATTATGATTTTCCAGTGCTGCGTTCTTTGTAAAATGCATATGTTATCGTTTCTGCGAATAAAGTCTTCTATCTCCATTATGGAAGAAACAGAATTTTGATTGTTTGTTGTAATATAAATATTTATATCATGATCGGTAGAAAAAAGTTGCAGTATTTTTAACTCCATATTAATAATCTGATTTTTATCTATATGTTTAAACGTAATATTGTTCCAGTTCGTGATTGCAAAAATAAAAACAATCAATAAAAATATTTTAAGAACCCAAATGATTTTTTTCATATTATGAATCCTTTCTTTCGCCGGGTTGATATATCAACCCGGCGAAAAAATATTAATCAATCAATGAGGCTGTTTGTTCAATTTTCTCTCTGTTTTGAGCATCCGTGGTTTTATAATTTTGTATGATAACTATTCCATCAATAGTTTTTGTAATATATTGGTTTACCAAATTTTGGTTAAAAGCATCTTCTATATATTCCTGTATAGTATCCGGATCAATACTTAGATTTCTATACGCCCCACGATTTGGCATCATAAACGCACCCACTTCTCCATTCGCCTGAATATAAATATTGATAAGGTCATCCGTAGGAATTCCATTGATATAATAACTATATTGGAGCTGATAGACGATATCGCATTCGGAATATTGAACAAACAGAAGCGTATATGCAGAAAATTCTGGAACAATCCGGGATAAATATTCTTCAGCTATTTTAATGGCTTGATCCTCCGTGATTGGATTTTCCGTATAGATGCCGTAATAATATTCTTTCTGATATCCGCATAAAGAATCTGTGCCCGCTAAAAAATAGTATTTATTTTTATTTCCGTCCATATATACATCTAATGATTTTTCATTTAAAAGTACATCCTTTTTATTGATCGAGATACATGGATTTTCAATTGATATCGTATCCCGAAAATCCAAGGATTGTATGGTTGTTCTCAAAAGCAACTCTGTTGCTGATATTTTTTTATTAGAAGTTTTTATCTCCTTTG
>CABQCN010000161.1 GCA_902462635.1 uncultured Oscillospiraceae bacterium | reverse complement strand
TCTTCCATCGCGCGGGATTCCCGATTTATCAGGAAACCTCGGTTCGATATTTTGATTTGGGGGACAAGTTTTTTCCGGCGCTGATGGAGGATATCAAAAAAGCGGAGAAATGTGTTTTTCTGGAATTTTTTATTTTATCGGAAGGGAATTTGTGGCAGGAGCTCTTTGCCTTATTAAAAAAGAAAGCAGCAGAAGGCGTGGACGTGCGCATTCTGTACGACGATTTCGGCTGCATTACCTGCCTGCCGAAGCGATTTGACGTCATTACGAAAGAAGCCGGGATCCAAACAGCGGTCTTTAACAGAATCAAGCCGATTGTCAACAATTTTTACCTCAACTACAGAAATCATCAGAAAATTTGCATTATCGACGGCAACATCGGATACACGGGAGGCGTGAATATCGCGGACGAATACGTCAATACGGTAGATGCGTTCGGACATTGGAAAGATTCCGGTATCCGTCTTGTCGGGAAAGGCGTATGGAGCCTGACGGTCATGTTTTTGCAAATGTGGGAATATGCGACCTATCATAAAAAAATGATCAAAAAGAACGACGACTACAAATCCTATCGTCCGGATGAATCGTTTTGCCTGAAGTGTAAAGACGCCCGGGGCTTCGTGCAGCCGTTTGCCGACGGGCCGCTTACGACGCCGAACGAAACGGAAGCGGAATATTTATATATGCAGATGATCAATACGGCAAAGGACTATATTTATATTACCACGCCGTACCTTGTGCCTGATAATGAAATGCTTACCGCGCTCCGGCTGGCGGCGCTCAGCGGCGTGGATGTGCGAATTATCACACCGGGGATTCCGGATAAAAAATATGTGTACCTCGTGACGAATTCTTTTTACGGCACGTTGATCGACGCGGGCGTCAGAATTTATGAATACGTGCCGGGATTTATCCATGCCAAGAATATCGTCTGCGACGACGAAACGGCGATCGTGGGAACCGTAAACATGGATTTTCGTTCTTTTTACCTGCATTTTGAAAACGGCGTCTGGATGTGCGGCAGCCACGCGGTATCGGAGGTACGGGACGATTTTCTGAAAACGCTGGAATATTGCAGGGAAATCGATCTGGCGGAATGGAAGAAGCGCCCGCTGAAAAGAAAATTTGCCCAGGCGGTATTGAATTTTTTTGCGCCGCTGTTATAAAGATGATGTGATTCGACGAAAGGAGCTGTTGGAAAAGTGGACTTAAACAGATTGTTTCCCGCCGTTTCAAGGGGAGAACGCGACGCGTTAAAAGAAATTTACGACGCGTACCGGATCCCTTTTTATTTCGCGGCGCTTTCAATCCTCAAAAATGAGGACGATGCGCTGGCCGTTGCGGCGGAAGCCTTCCGCAGAATCCGGGATTCCGCGTACCGCTTTGACGAGGATCTGAACGCGGAATATTGGCTGATAGATGTACTTCTTACGCTTAGTTATAATAAACGATCGGCCCGCGGCGCGGAACGGGAAAACAGCGGAAACCAGGTGCTTCCGGAAATTCTGAAACAGGAACCGGAACTATTCGTAAAGATCTTTACGGAACTCGGCAGCAATGAAATCGCCGGACTCGCAGATAAAAAGAAATCGGCGGTTACCGGGCTTTTCGCGGAAAAGAAAAACCTGCTGGATGCGATCCGTAAAGCGGCGGAGAACAACTGCCCGGATTATTGGGAACAGATTCTTTCCGGCGCGCCGACCGGCGTGGAAGCAATTCCGCACAATGTTCGTACGGAGGCGGAATTACAGGAGCGGAGCCAAAGGAGAGGTCATTATAAATGGATCCTGGGGGTGGTTCTGCTGGTGTGCTTTGTTTGCGCTGGGATTGCGGGGTTCGCAATGCTCCTTCGG
This sequence comes from uncultured Oscillospiraceae bacterium, assembly GCA_902462635.1. GTDB lineage: Bacteria > Bacillota > Clostridia > UBA1212 > UBA1255 > Egerieisoma. Next base: position 2,795 of record CABQCN010000161.1, on the reverse strand, counting down.
GACCACAACAGCGGCAATGCCGAAAAAAACGATACGGATAAGTCCGAGCTGCTGCAATTCAATAATCATATTGCCATGACGGAGATGAACGGCGCAATTTATTTCCGCGGCGCAAATAATGCGTTTTACAAAAGAAATATGGAAACCGGAGAGAGCGTGAAGCTTTCCGACGATTCTCCGAAAGAGCTGCTGAACGACGGTTCTTATATTTATTATAGAAATCATACCGACGGATACCTGTACCGCATCGACCCGGATGGCGGAAACCGGCAGCGCCTGTGCGATGTGCCGGGATCTGCGATGGCGCTTCACAAAGGCTTTCTGTATTTTTCCTCGATAGGCGGGATTTACAGGATCCCCGCATCCGGCGGGACCTTTGAGACTGCGGAACAGATCCTCGATACGTCGGGAGACGCGAATCTATTCTGTGTGGATATTGCGCTGGATGCCGGCGGGAACGTTTTCTTTGCGAGCGGGGTCGGCAAAGGGATTCATCACGTTACAGAATATGGGGGAAAGCCTTCTGTAGACGGAATTTTTACGGAAGAAGCGTATACGATTCAGATTGATGGCGATCAATTATATTTCGATTATAAAGAGGCCTCCGGTAACATTATTCTGTACCGTTTTGACTTGAAGGCATATTTGGAGGGAGACGAAAAGCGCGTTCTGCCCACGGTCGTCCGGAATGCGGACGGAACCGCGATCCCGCTTTCTACCGGCGCTTTTTATGTAAAAGACGGATGTATTTATTACGCGGGCGTATCGGATGGGAAGCCGGCGCTCTACAAGCTGGATGAGACGGGACAGGAATCGGAGATTCTGCGGATCCCATCCGGATCTCTTCCTGCCGGGCAGCTTTCTATTACGGATCTTTCTGTTACGGACGAATGGGCGTACTGTTTCTGCTCGGATGGAAAGTCGGGCGGAAAGAGGAAATTTTTTGCGGGGAATCTGAATAAAAATGAAACCGTAACGATATATGAAAGCTGAAGAGGTGGTTTTTGTATGAGAGGTTTATTTATTATCAACCCGTCGTCGGGAAAACAAACGAACCAGTCCAGAGCATTGCAGGCGATGCACGAGCTTTTGAACGATCAGGTGATCGAGGAAGCGACGGTTTTTTATACGAGAGGAAAATCGGATGCGCGCGATAAAGCGTTTGCGGCCAAACGGGAGGACTATGATTTCGTAGTGGCGGTCGGCGGGGACGGTACGGTTAATGAAGTGGTGTCGGGACTCCATAAGAGCGGAAGCGGAATTCCCCTTGCCATTTTGCCGTCGGGGACCACAAATGATTTCGCCACGTCGGTCGGCATTACGCCCACAGTCCATTGCCTTTATCAGTTGATCAAGAATTATCACGCGGTTGCGGCGGACATCGGGCGGTTCAATGACCGGGAGTATTTCCTGAATGTAACGGCAGGCGGTATTTTATCGGATGTGGCGCACAGCGTGAGCGTAGAGGCAAAGACGATTTTTGGGAAGACGGCGTATGTTGCGGAGGCGCTCAAGCAGGTTTCATCGAATTGGTTCCGTACCACGCCGCTGCTTTTTGAAATGGATGGAGAGCGCGAGGTGTTCGACGTATTTTTCTTTATTCTGGCAAATTCAAAAAGCGTCGGCGGTTTTCCGAAGATCTGCATCGATGCCAAAATCAACGATGGCTATATGGATCTTTGCGTCGTCAAAAATATCGATGCGTTAACGGCGCTTCCCGTGCTGACACAGATCCAGGCAGGGAAGCATATCCACAATAAACTGGTGGAATACCGGCAGGTACGGGATCTGAGAATCTTCCCGACGGAAGAAACGACGGAATTCCATCTGGACTGCGATGGCGAATATGCAGGAGAACTTCCGCTGCATGCAGAAGTCCTGCAGGGCGGCGTACGGCTCCTTCTTCCGGTGGAAAACATGAAAACAAAGAAAATCGTAATGGAAGAAGAGGACGCTATTGCGCAACCTTAATCAGATGATTGCCGGTATAGTCGCAGGAAACGAGCGTATAAGACGCCCCGTTTTCCCGCAGACGGACGTTGGTGCGGCGCGATTCGCCGCGGTCTGCATCCGTAAAGCCGTGGATATGCCCATAATAGCAATTTTTAATATGGTTTTCTTCGATGCACTGCGTAAAAAGCGTGTCTTTCTGCTGATTGTACGGGGGATAATGCATAAATACGATGATTTCGCCGCGTTCTTCGGGCGGGACGGCAGCGATTCGTTTCTTTGCTTTTTCTAAAGAGGCGCGGAGCCGGCCGGCTTCCCGCAGATAAATTTTTTCGTCTGTCTGCGCTTTGTATTCGCTGTCGCCCGGGCAGAGCCAGCCGCGTGTTCCGGCGATGGCATAGATCTTACCGGCGGAACGTACTTCGGCGCTGTCGTTATAAAGAAACTGCAGGGAGGAAAAGCCGTGCAGCCGTTTCCATTCTTCCATTTTACGCGCGGTACTCCACCAAAGATCGTGATTTCCCTTAAGCAATATTTTCGTCCCCGGAAGATCGTGTATAAATTGCAGATCGGCCGCCGCGTTTTCGGTGCGAAGCGCCCAGGAATGGTCTCCCGGCAGGATGACGTAATCTGCGGGCGTTACCCGGGAACACCAGTCCGCTTTGATTTGCTGCTCGTGGTCTTTCCAGGCGCCGCCGAAGACGTTCATCGGCTTGTCTGTCCCGAAGGATAAATGGAGGTCGGATATGGTGTATATCGACATTACTGTTCCTCCTTGTGAAAATAGGCGTAAATAGTGGCGGCGCTGGCGGGGCTGATTCCTTTTACCTCCGCAAGCTGCTGCG
>CABQCN010000160.1 GCA_902462635.1 uncultured Oscillospiraceae bacterium | reverse complement strand
CGTAAGCGGAGAATCCGGCCTTTGTGTTTGATCGGAACAATTTAAGTAATAAAATTACTTAACTTCAACTTCAGCGCCAGCTTCTTTCAGCTTGGCTTCGATTGCATCCGCATCGTCCTTGCTGACTTTTTCTTTCAGCGGCTTCGGTGCTTCATCAACGAGTTTCTTCGCATCCATCAGAGAAGCGCCCGTGATTTCTTTCACGACTTTGATGACGTTCATCTTGTTCGGTCCCGCACTCTTCAGGATTACATCAAATTCTGTCTGCTCGGCAGCAGCCGGAGCATCTCCTGCAGCAGCGGCAGGGCCTGCCGCAACCGCTACGGAAGCAGCGGCGGATACGCCGAATTCTTCTTCCAGCGCTTTCACGAGTTCATTCAGTTCCAGAACGGTCAAAGCTTTCACATCATCGATAAATTTCTGTATTTTTTCACTAGCCATTTTTAATTTCCTCCATTTTCATATAAATTTTATTTTTGTAAAACGTCCGTACCGCCAATTTACGCTTCCTGTTTTTCGGCGATTGCGTTCAGGGCGATCACGAGGCTTGTGATCGGCGCATTCAGGCCGCCCAGCGCTCTTGCGATCAGCACTTCCTTCGAAGGCAGCGCCGCCAGCTCTTTCACCGTATTCGCGTCGATCGCTTTTCCTTCCATGATCCCGCCTTTGATCTCAACGGCTTTATTTTCTTTCGAAAAATTGTTGATGATCTTTGCGGCATCCGTCAGGTTGGGGCAAGCCGCAATTGCGGTAGGCCCTTTCAGGAAATCATCCAGGCCTTCCAGTCCGAGTTCCTTAACAGCCTTCAGCGTCAATGTGTTTTTACGCACCTGATAACGGATTCCTGCTTTGCGGAGTCCGGCCCGAAGCTCGGTATCCTTTTCAACCGTAAGTCCTCTCGCATCGACAAAAACAACGGTGGCAGCGTTTTTGATATCTTCCGCGATAGAAGCGACGACCGCTTGCTTTTCCTTTAAAATCTTTTCACTTGGCATCTTTACAAACACCTCCTCTAAAATTGTTCCATCATCCTATAAAATCAGAAAACCCTTTTGCGCCGAAGACGCAAAAGGGTTTTGATCTGTCTCGATCTGTAAACCTCGGCGGGACTTGCTCCTTCTGAAAGGACGCCTGCTGTCTTCGGTGAAAACGGTATTCGATTTTCTGTAAACAAAACCCGGATTACGCCTTTGCAGGATTGATTTTGATTCCGGGACCCATTGTGGAAGTAACAATGATACTCTTCATATACTGCCCTTTCGCGGCAGCCGGTTTCGCTTTCAAAACCGCCTCATAAAGCGTACTATAGTTCTCCTGTAATTTCTCCGCTCCGAAAGAGGCCTTTCCCAGCGGACAATGTATGATATTGGTCTTATCCAAACGGTATTCGATCTTGCCTGCCTTCAATTCCTGAATCGCTTTCGTGACATCTGCCGTAACGGTTCCGGCTTTGGGATTCGGCATCAGGCCTTTCGGTCCGAGCACTTTTCCGAGACGTCCCACAACGCCCATCATATCAGGCGTAGCGACCACTACGTCGAATCCGAACCAGTTCCGCTCCGACAAAATCCGCACCGGCGGCTTCCGCTTCCGCGGCTTTGTCACCTTTCGCGAAAACAAGAACCTTTTTCGTCTTACCGGTTCCATTGGGAAGAACGACGGCACCTCTTACCTGCTGATCCGCATGTCTTGAGTCAACGCCGAGTCTGATATGAACTTCAATCGTCTCATCAAATTTCGCTTTCGCAGTTTGCACGACCAGACCAAGAGCCTCGGAAGGATCATAAAGTTTTGCATTGTCTATGAGCTTTGCGCTATCCTGATACTTTTTACCTCTAAACACGTCTATTCACACTCCTTTATCCAAATCTCCCCGGGTTCAGCCTTCTACGACGATACCCATGCTCCTGGCCGTACCTGCCAGCATGCTGGCGGCGGCTTCGACAGATCCCGCGTTCATATCCGGCATTTTCTGCTCCGCGATTTTCATAAGATCCGCTTTCGCGATCTTAGCGACTTTGTCACGGTTAGGTACCCCGGATCCGCGCTCGATCTTGCAGGCTTTCTTTAAAAGAACCGCTGCAGGAGGAGTCTTTGTAATGAATGAAAACGTCTTATCGGCATATACTGTGATTACAACAGGAATAATCAATCCTGCGTCTGCCTTCGTTCTGTCGTTAAATTCCTTACAGAATCCCATAATGTTCAGGCCATGCTGGCCTAACGCTGGTCCAACCGGTGGTGTAGGTGCAGCCTTTCCTGCCGGAATCTGCAATTTTACCAATGCTACTACTTTCTTAGCCATGTTTCCACCTCCCAAAAAATTTAAGAAACAAATAATCTATTATTAAAATATCCTCTGTATTTGAGAATATTCCAATTCTGCTGAAATCTCGCGTCCGAACATGGATACGAGGACCTTGACCTGTGATTTTTCAACATTAATGCTTTCGACCACACCTGTAAAATTCTCGAGCGGCCCGGCAATGATACGGACCGTATCCCCGATTTCGTAATCCACCGCGGTTTTCGTCTGATCGACGCCCAGCGCGCGGACCTCTTCTTCCGACAGGCTCTGCGGTTTGTTCCCGAAGCCGACAAAACTCGTCACGCCTCTGATGTTGCGGACGATATACCAGGTATCGTCGGTAAGAATCATTTTCACAAGGACATATCCGGGGAATATCTTTTTGAGGGCGGACTTCTCACGTCCGTCTTTGATTTCTACTTCTTCCAGCATCGGGATGATGATATCAAAAAAATAATCCTGCATCCCTCTGTTTTCTATTACTTTCTCGAGACTTGCTTTTACTTTGTTTTCATACCCCGAATAGGTGTGAACGACATACCACATGGGTTCGCTCGATACATCCTCCAAAAACATGAGTGTCCTCCTCTCAAACGTTTTGCCGATTCGCGCCGCCGCCGCATTTATACGGTCAGCTCAGTCTTGTGATCAGGCCCATAAGAGATTTCAAGCCGAAATCCGCGAGCCAGATAACTGCACCGACTACCACACAAAACGCCAGAACGGAAAGCGTATTGGATATCACTTGTTTTTTGGTAGGCCATGTAACTTTTTTGATTTCCGAAACGATCCCTTTAAAAAAAGAGGCGATCCTGGTGCCTGTCCTTTTAAAGAAATTCGGTTTCTTTGCTTTTTTATCTTTATCCTTCGCCATCAAAACACATCCTTAACTGATCGGCGCCTGCAGACGGAAATTTATTTCGTTTCCCTGTGGGGCGTATGCTTCTTGCAGAATTTACAAAACTTGCTGAATTCCATTCTGTCCGGGTTGTTCTTTTTATTTTTCATCGTCGTATAATTCCGTTGTTTACACTCGGTACAAGCCATTGTCACTTTTACTCTCATGTCACTTAACACCTCCATTGCCTAAAGCGCATTGACTAATGTAACACAGCCAAACACGGTTTGTCAACACTTATTTTTACAATTTTAAAGGAAACGGGAGATTATTTTACCGATAAAATTGTTTTCGTAGATAAATTTTGCAATATGGGACTTTTCCACGGCGGAAACGATGCCCTGCATGCTCTGTGCGGAGGAAAAGACCGAAAGCAGCAGCGCCAGGACGCAGAGGAACACAACGCCTTCCGCAAATCCGATCAATACGCCGCCCACTGCGTCCGCCTGTTTGAGCACCGGCAGTTTCGTCGCCAGTTTCAGGATGCTTTTGAGTATGGTCATAATCGCGACCACGATAAAAAATACAAGGATGAACGCGATGATACTGCAGATAAATTCCGCGGATTTCCTGCCGACGCTGCGGGAAATACTTTTGATCGGAGCATCCGCGCCCGCCTTGATATCATCCGCGATTTTACCTGCCAAAAATCCGGGCAGCGGCAGTTCGTCCGCCGCCTCTTCGGCGCTGACATCGGCGTTCGCACCGAATTTATCCGTCAATTCCGTTTCCACATAAGACGAAATTTTTGTTTCCAATTTATCTGGAATTCCCGTTTTTTCGAGGCCGGAAGAAACGACCGGAGTCAGAACGCACGCGAGCACGATCGCGATGATCATCGAGAAAAGAGCATAAACAGAAAGTAAAAAGCCTCTTCTCCATCCGACTAAAATAAATCCCAGCACGATTACGACAATTATGATATCGACCAACATTTTCATGACCTCCGTAAAAATTATTTAAACGATACGGAAAGAACCTTTCCTTCCCCATATACCGCGACATGGCGGCTGTCCGTACATGCGGCGCTTTTGATCTCAAACCCCGCCTCCTGCGTCCCGATCCGCAGGCCCTTTTCATTATACAGATAAATATATTTATTGGTATAAAGCAGCAGGGCATCGCCGGCGGAATGCATACCGATAATATTGCCGGATACTTCAAAATTTAAACGTTCTTTTCCGTCGGTGTCGTACCCTTTTACCGTCGTTTTCTCCGATTCTGCCGATCCGAAGGCAGCCGCGAGATATTTCCCGTTTACCAGTACGGCGCTTGTGATCCGTTCCTGTCCGTTCCCGCGGTTCCAGATTTCCCGGTTGATATCGCCTTTCGAGGAAGCCGTGAGAGTGTGGTACAAAATTCGCACGGAATCGCTGTTGAGCGCGAACAGTTTCCCATCGTCCGCGTAAAAGGTCTTGATATACGCATCTTCCTCTGTGATTTCACTGGAGA
>CABQCN010000159.1 GCA_902462635.1 uncultured Oscillospiraceae bacterium | reverse complement strand
GACGAGCTGGTGAATATTTTTAAAATTCCGCAATCGGTTACACGCCAGAATAATTATGAAAAGATTCTTATGATGTATAACGATGTCCTGCAGGGCAAAGCGCGGCATATCGGCTTCCTGCTAGGCGGTACGCCGCAGTGCATCGAAGATAAATATAAAGGGGTGTTCAGCTACGAGGCGCTCCGCTCCAGACTTGCGGAAGGCCGCTTTGCGGCCGGAGAGCGAAAAGATATGCTTTCCCCGATCATCCGGCTCAGTATGCTTACCGATGAGGAGATGTATGTGCTGATCGAAAAACTTGCGCAGATGCATGGCCAGCTTTTCGATTACGAACCTACGATCGGGCATGGGGATCTGATCCGCTTCCTGCAGATGGAGTATAACCGGGTAGGGGCGCAGAGTCATATCACCCCCAGAGAAATTATCCGCGATTTCATCGAGCTTTTGAACATCTTGTTTCAGAATCCGGGCAGCAGCGCCGCGGAAATTCTGGAAGGCGAAAGCTTTCTGCTGCCGAATGCCGAGGATGAAACCCAGCTGTTTCAGGAGTTTGAATTATGACAGATATGTTCAGCCGTCTAGCGCCGTATATTCAGGACTATATTTACGCAAGCAAGTGGAGCGAGCTGCGTGACATTCAAATTTCCGCCTGTCAGGTGATTTTTGATTCTGACGACAATCTGCTGCTCTCTTCGGGTACGGCGTCCGGCAAAACGGAAGCGGCTTTTCTGCCTGTTTTGACGGAACTCTATCATAAACCTTCCCGCTCGGTAGGCGTTTTATATATCAGTCCGCTGAAGGCGCTGATCAACGACCAATTTAAACGGCTGGATTATTTATTGCAGGAGTCGAATCTTCCGGTCTGTAAATGGCACGGCGACGCGTCCGTTACGGAAAAAAACCGTCTTTTAAAACATCCGGAGGGAATTTTACAAATTACGCCGGAATCCCTGGAGTCTCTGCTGATCCGAAAACGGGGTGCATGCGTGCAGCTGTTTTCGGATCTCCGGTTTGTTATTATCGATGAAGTCCATTATTTTATGCGCGATGTACGCGGCGTACAAGTATTGTGTCTTTTGGAACGTCTGCAGCGGCTGACCGGCAATATTCCAAGGCGGATCGGTCTGTCCGCCACGCTCGGCGATCTGGAAACGGCGAAAAGCTGGCTGAATTCCGGTACACCGCGAAATTGCGCGGCGCCCGCCGGGGATGGAGGACGGCAAAAAATCCGCTTGCTGGTACAACGCTTTCAAAAGACGAATGAAAGCGCAGACGGCGACTCCCTGGATTCCGGCGAAGCGGAACATTACGAATACCTTTACCGGATGACGCTCGACAAGAAAACGATTCTGTTTACCAATTCCCGGGAGGAAACGGAATATGCGCTTGCAAATCTGCGGCAGATTGCTTTGAAAAACAAAACGCCGGATATCTACCGTGTCCATCACGGAAATATTTCAGCCGTTTTACGCGAACAGACGGAAGACGAGATGAAACAATCCGAAGAGAAAATCGTCACCGGCGCCACCGTGACGCTGGAGCTTGGAATTGATATCGGTTCCCTGGATCAGGTGGTGCAGATCGGCGCGCCCGGAACCGTGTCGAGCTTTGCACAGCGCCTCGGCCGCTGCGGAAGAAGGGGACAGGTCCCGCAGATCCTGTTTACTTTTGTAGACGAAGTCCATACGACCGCTTCCGACACGCTGGGGCCGATCAACTGGAATTTTATCCGGATCATTGCGATTATCGAATTATATACGAAGCAAAGATGGGTCGAACCGCTGACGCCGGGGAATTATCCGTATTCTCTGCTGTACCATCAGACGATGAGTTATTTATTGTCCGCCGGCGAGGCATCGCCCCAAAAACTGTTTGACGACGTACTGCGCTTGTCCTGCTTCCGCTGGATTTCCAAAGAGGATTACGCCCTCTTGCTCCGGCATTTACTCGATATCGGACATCTGCAGAAACTGGAAGACGGCGGCCTGATCATCGGCCGCGCCGGGGAAAAAGTTGTGAATGATTATCATTTCTTGGCGGTATTTCTGGTACCGGAATATTATTTGGTCAAAGACGAGAACCGCGCGATCGGTACCGTAGATAAAATATACCCGCCCGAGACGCGCTTCTCCCTTGCCGGGAGGACCTGGGAGACCATAGAGGTCAATCAGAAGGCAAAAGTTCTTTTTGTAAAAGCCGTCCCCGGGATTTCCACCGTGGACTGGAATGTCGATTTTACATCGGAGCTGCATACGATTCTGGTACGGAAAATGAGAAGTATTTTACAAGGAAACGAAACGTATCCATATCTCAGCGAATCCTGCTGCGAGCGGCTCGCAGAAATACGCTATCTGACAAAAAATTCCGGCATTCTAACCGATCTTGTCACACAGCTGTCAGAAATTAAATACGCCGTTTTCCCCTGGATCGGGACGCGGCAGCTATATACGCTCCATTACCTCCTGCGGCAAAGGGGGATCAAAAGCAAAATTTTATGGCATACCTGCATCTACCTGGAAGTTACTTTTACAGGAAAACAGATGGATCCGAAAGCTTCCATTGAGGCGGCGATCCGGGAAATTCTCGCCGCGGAGACGGATCCCTTTACGATTCCGCTGCCGGATAAAGTGGAAATCGAGCACAAGTATAATGAATTTATCCCGCCGGAACTTCTGAAGAAGCAATTCGTCCGCGATTTTCTGGATCTCGACGGTTTAAAATCGGATATGCGCGAAAATGCGGATCGGTAAAGCAACGCGCGGCCTTTCTTGTAAAAGGCCCCGTTCCGGCTGCCGTTTATGCGGCCGGGACGGGGAACTGTCTGCATCTTTAAACCTGTAATTTACTTATAAGCACGTTCTTCTTGCTTACAGAAGCTGATCAGAAATATTTCGGGCTGGAATTTAACCGTTTCACGATTTCCAGCGCTTCTCCGAATCTCTGGAAATGCACGACTTCGCGTTCTCTCAGGAAGCGGAGCGGTTCGATTACGTCCGGGTCATCCGCCAGATTGATCAGATATTCGTACGTTTGTTTCGCCTTTTGCTCTGCCGCGAGATCCTCTATCAGATCCGTGACCGGATCGCCCTTCGACTGGATATACGCAGCGGTGAAAGGCACGCCTGCGGCATTCTGCGGATAGACGCCGACGCCGTGCTCCACATAATCGGTATCGAAGCCGCACTTTTTGAGCATTTCACAGTCGGCGCCCTGCAGGAGCTGATGACACATGGTTCCGATCATTTCCAGATGCGCGAGTTCTTCGGATCCGATATCATTTAACGTTGCGCGCGTCTCGCCGTTCGGCATCGAGAAGCGCTGGCTCAGATAACGCAGGGAAGCCGCGAGTTCGCCGTCTGCGCCGCCGTATTGCGTGATAATCAATTTGGCCATGCGCGGATCCGGCTTTTTGATATTCACAGGGAATTGAAGTTTCTTTTCATATAACCACATATATTTTACCTCCGTTCATCCTTTAACATTTATTCCACGGCCAGGGATCGTCGATCCAATCCCATGTCGATTCGGAACCGGAGTACATTTCAGCGATCAATGGTCCGTAAAGGGACTGATACGTGTCGAACATTACTTTACGTTTCTCCACGATAGAATTGTACAATTTGATCGATTCCGTGCAATCCGGATGCGTGTCGAGGTAAAGCTTGAGGTCTGCAAGTGCAAAATCAAGCGCCATAATTTCATATTTCAATTTTTCTTTATCCACAATCGCAGCCCTCCTTTGTTACTTTTTTGCGGATAGTGCATACATACGGCTGGTCCAGATCCGCAAAAATCGTGCCTTGCGAAAGGCCTTCACAAGCGGAATACATTTTACCGGGAACCTGCCACGGTACGGAAATCGTCGCGTATACTCTATTGTCAGTGCCATTTGATGTCTTTAAAATTGACGGGTCGTCAAGCGGAACCGTCACGAAAGGAGAAGTGCATAAATCATTCATATCAAAACCTCCATATTACAAAATTCCTTCCTTTAACATGATATGAGCGCATAAAAAATACGGTACCATGTGACGGGAATTTAATAAATTTTACAGTTGAAAAGAAACTGAGAAAGCAGTATAATCAATCTAATTGAAAGAAAGGGTGTGTAATATGAAGAAAAGATTTCTGTCTTTAACGATTGCGCTGATTCTGTGCGTGGCCATGCTGACGCTCAATATATCGGCGCCGATTATCGGAGCGGGAACGATAACGGGCGAAACTTCGCATACGGAAGAAGAAATTGCCTATAATGGGCAAAATACCGGCGTCCTGCATACAAATATCAAACTTCCGTCGAGCAGTACATACGGATTGAACGTAATTGATGTCATAGAATTTGACCTTTCCAACCGGAACCTGACGGTGGAAGCGATCAATAGCGGTACGTATTTGAATTCCCAGAAGACGGTCGCGGGCGCGGTGAAAGATTTCAATGATACGCATGAAGGAAAGACGGTTCTGGCCGCTACGAATGCGGATCTCTGGATGACTGCGGTGCACAGCCACGGTAAGGTGAATACAGGCGGAACGTTCTGCGTACCCAGAGGGATGCTGATCATAGACAGCGAAATTTGGAGTACTCCGCAAATCGGAAATGAAAATCTGGAAGCGACGAATGCCGAAAAGGGCAGCTCTACGCCGCCGAAATATGCGTTTGGCATGAC
>CABQCN010000158.1 GCA_902462635.1 uncultured Oscillospiraceae bacterium | reverse complement strand
AGGTTTTCTGGAATCTTCTCGAGGACCGCCGGGGAATTTTGGAAGGCGTCGTGATCTCCGGAGGAGAGCCGCTCCTGCAGCCGGATCTCGGTGCGTTCCTGTGGAAGATCAAAACGGAAGGCTATTTGGTGAAGCTCGATACGAACGGCTCTTTTCCAGATCGACTCCGCCTCCTCCTAGAAGAAAAGCTGGTGGATTTCGTGGCAATGGACATCAAAAACAGTCCCGAGAAATATGCGTTCACTTCCGGCGCCGCCGTAGACCCGGAAATCGTCAGTCAAAGCATAGCGCTGCTTCTGGAAAAAAACGTCCCCTGCGAATTCCGTACCACCGCGGTCAAAGAATTCCACACGCCTGCCGACTTTACAAAAATCGGGAAGTGGATTGCGGGCGCAGAGCAGTATTACATCCAATGCTTTGAGGATTCGGGGAATCTGCTTTCGGACGGATGGACGCGTCCGGATGGGGAAGAATTGCAGGCCTTTCTGTCCGCCGTGCAGGAATTTATTCCGCAGGCAAAGCTGCGCGGCGTATCATAAAAATTTTATTAAGTTTGAGCACAAAGGAGAGAATGTTATGTATCAGGTTCAAAAGAGAAACGGGAAAACCGTGGATTTCGATCTTTCAAAAATTGTAGGTGCGATCAAGCTCGCGTTCGAAGCGGAGGAAAAGCAGTTCAACGATTCCGTCATCGATTTTCTTGCATTAAAGGTGACGGCAGACTTCGAGCCGAAGATCAAGGACGGCAAAATCAGTGTGGAAGACATCCAGGACAGCGTCGAAGCGGTGCTCGTACAGGCCGGCTACGCCGACGTTGCGAAAGCGTATATCCTCTACCGCCGCCAGCACGAAAAGCTGCGCAGCATGAAATCGACGATTCTCGACTATAAGGAAATCGTGGACGACTATGTGAAAAACAACGATTGGCGCGTCAAAGAAAATTCCACCGTCACGTACTCGGTGGGCGGCCTCATCCTCTCCAACTCCGGGGCGATTACCGCAAATTACTGGCTTTCCGAAATTTACGACGACGAGATTTCCAAGGCGCACCGCAACGCGGATCTCCATATTCACGACCTGGCCATGCTGACCGGCTATTGTGCCGGCTGGTCGCTCAAACAGCTGATTCAGGAAGGACTCGGCGGAATTCCCGGTAAAATTACATCGGCGCCCGCAAAGCATCTTGCCACGCTTTGCAACCAAATGGTCAATTTTCTGGGAATCATGCAGAACGAATGGGCAGGCGCGCAGGCGTTCTCCTCTTTCGACACGTACCTGGCGCCGTTCGTCAAAGCCGACGGTTTGAGTTACGGCCAGGTGAAAAAATGTATCGAATCTTTTATTTTCGGTGTGAATACGCCGTCGCGCTGGGGTACGCAGGCGCCGTTTTCCAATATCACGCTCGACTGGACCGTTCCGGACGACCTTGCGGAACTGAACGCCATCGTCGGCGGCAAAGAAATGCCTTTCAAATATAAAGACTGCAAAAAAGAAATGGATATGGTGAACCGCGCGTTCATCGAAACCATGATCGAAGGAGACGCGGAAGGGCGCGGATTCCAATATCCGATCCCCACCTATTCGATTACGCGCGATTTTGACTGGTCGGACACGGAGAACAACCGTCTGCTGTTTGAAATGACTTCAAAATACGGCACGCCTTATTTTTCAAATTATATCAACAGCGACATGGAGCCGGGCGACGTCCGCAGCATGTGCTGCAGGCTGCGCCTTGACCTGCGCGAACTCCGCAAAAAGACGGGCGGGTTCTTCGGCAGCGGGGAAAGCACCGGTTCGGTGGGCGTCGTCACGATCAACATGCCCCGGATCGCCTACCTCGCGAAAAACGAAACGGAATTTTACCGCCGCCTCGATCACCTGATGGATATTTCGGCGCGTTCTTTGAAAATCAAACGCGATATTATTACGAAGCTGCTGAACGAAGGCTTGTATCCGTATACAAAACGTTATCTCGGCACGTTTGACAACCATTTTTCCACGATCGGCCTGATCGGCATGAACGAAGCCGGCCTGAACGCCAAATGGCTGCGCAAAGATATGACGCATCCTGAAACGCAGGAATTTACGAAAGACGTTTTAAATCATATGCGTCTGCGCCTGTCGGATTACCAGGAAAAATACGGCGACCTGTATAATCTGGAGGCGACGCCGGCGGAGTCGACTTCCTATCGTCTGGCGAAGCACGACGTTGAACAATATCCCGATATCATTACGGCTTCCGAAGATAAAGGAGTGCCGTATTACACGAACAGCTCGCACCTTCCCGTCGGCTACACGGACGATCTGTTTTCCGCGCTGGACGTACAGGACGAACTGCAGACGCTGTATACTTCTGGTACCGTATTCCACGCGTTTCTGGGAGAAAAGCTTCCGGATTGGCATTCCGCAGCCAAGCTCGTACGGAAAATCGCAGAGAATTATAAGCTCCCCTATTATACGCTTTCTCCCACGTATTCGATCTGCAAAGACCACGGTTATCTCTCCGGAGAGCAGTTCGAATGCCCTACCTGCCATAATAAAACGGAAGTGTACAGCCGTATCACGGGATATTACCGTCCGGTGCAAAACTGGAACAACGGGAAAACGCAGGAATTTAAGCAGCGCCGCGTTTATCAGGTAAGCGGTTTGGCGGATTTCCGGGAAGCGGAACGGGCGCAGGAAGAACTCTTGCTGTTTACGACACAGAAATGTCCGAACTGCCGCGTTGCCAAAAGCCTGCTCGACAAAGCCGGCGTCGCATATACCGTAATCGACGCCGAACTGCAGCCGGAGCTGGCCGGACAATATGAAATCAGCCAGGCTCCTACCTTGATTTATCCCGCCGCATCCGGAACGGAAAAGGCGGTCGGCGTTTCTCCGATCCGCCGTTATCTCGACGCCAGGGAGGCTGCCGCACATGCATGATACGGCCATTGTCGGCGCCGGTCCCGCGGGTATGACCGCCGCATTATATTTATTGCGCTCCGGCAAACGCGTATTGCTTCTGGAATCCGATTCTTTCGGCGGGCAGATCGCGTCTTCCCCGAAAATAGAAAATTATCCCGGCGTTCCCCATATCTCCGGCAGCGACTTTGCGGACGCGCTGCTCTCGCAGGTCACGGATCTCGGCGCCGAAATCGAAGTCACACGCGTCACCGGCCTGCAGAAAGAAGACGGTTTTTTCGAAGTGCAAACGGAGAACGGCGGTTTTTCGTGTAAAACAGCGATTCTCGCTGCCGGCGTACGCCACCGCACATTGGGAATCCCGGAAGAGGAAAAATACTTCGGACGCGGTATTTCGTTCTGCGCCATTTGCGACGGCCCCTTTTATAAAGGCAAAGCCGCCGCCGTGGTGGGCGGCGGGAACGCTGCCCTGCAGGAAGCGCTTTATCTTTCAGAGATCTGTGCTTCCGTCGCTCTGATCCACAGGCGCGCTGCTTTCCGCGGGGAAGCAGCCCTGCTCGCTATGCTGGAGCAGAAACAAAACGTAACGATTTATCCGGATACCGTGGTCACCGGATTTACCGGAGATCCGCATCTGGAAAGATTGTCGCTTCAAAACGCGCTCACGGCAGACGCCTTTGAAATTGTCGCAGACGTGTTGTTCGAAGCCGTCGGCCGGATCCCCGGAAACGACATTTTTCGCAATCTGGTTATGCTGGACGAAAACGGTTATATTCTTGCCGGCGAAGATTGCGTGACCTCCTGCCCCGGGATTTTTGCCGCGGGAGACTGCCGCGCCAAAACGATCCGCCAGCTCACCACGGCCGTAGCGGACGGTTCCGCCGCGGCGCTGGCTGCCGTGGAATATTTAAAATGACGTTTCCTCTTTTTGCGATTGCAGGGTATAAAGCTGATAATATCTTCCGTGCGCCGCCAGAAGCTCCTGATGGGTTCCCTGCTCTATGATCTTACCGTGAGAAAGAACGATGATGCGGTCCGCATGCTGAATGGTCGATAATCGGTGCGCTACAATCAGCATCGTACCGATATTTTTCATGCGCTCCAGAGAATTTTGAATCAAAAGCTCTGTTTCGGTGTCGATATTGGCAGTTGCTTCATCCAGGATCATGACGGCGGGGTTCTGAAGAATTGTGCGGGCGAAGGATAGCAGCTGCCGTTGTCCTGCGGAGAAATTGTTGCCGCGTTCTCTTACCGGTTCGTCGAGACCGTTTTCCAATTTATCGATAAAATAATTTGCGTTTACGTAACGGCAGCTTTCCATGACCTGTTCGTCAGAGATCCCTTCCTCCCGCAGCACGAGATTGCTGCGGATCGTACCGGAAAACAAAAAGACATCCTGAAGCATTTGCCCGAACTGCTTTCTGAGAGAAGAAATTTTTATTTTACGGATATCGATGCCGTCGATCAGAATCTCACCCTTCTGAAATTCATAATTTCTGCAGATCAGCGACAGGATCGTCGTCTTTCCGGATCCGGTCGAACCGACAAAGGCGACCGTATCGCCCGGATTCACATGGAAGGAAACGCCGCGCAGCACCCATTCTCCGGGAATATAGCAGAACCACACGTCGCGGAATTCGATTTCCCCCCTCAATCCCGGAAGTTCGATCGCGCCGTCGCCGTCTGTGATTTCCGGTGCGATATCCATGACGGAAAAAACTTTCTCCGCCGAAGCAAAGGCGGACTGCAGCATGCTGAACTGCTCCGCA
>CABQCN010000157.1 GCA_902462635.1 uncultured Oscillospiraceae bacterium | reverse complement strand
ACAATGTCCCTTACCTCGGCATCTGTCTCGGCATGCAGATCGCGGTGATTGAGTTTGCAAGAAACGTATGCGGGATGAAAGATGCGGATTCGGGAGAATTCAGCGACGAAACGCGTCATAAGGTAATCGACTTCATGCCGGATCAGCATGAGAACATTGCAAAGGGCGGCACGATGCGTCTTGGCAGCTATCCCTGCCGCGTACTTCCCGGCACAAAGTTATACGAATGGTATCAAACGGATCTGATCCGGGAACGTCACAGGCACCGCTATGAATTCAATAACGAATACCGGGAGAGCTTGTGCGCGGGCGGCCTGTCGGTCAGCGGGACATCCCCCGACGGGCATATTGTGGAGACCGTCGAGGTACCCGAAAATGATTTTTATATCGGCGTACAGTTCCATCCGGAATTTAAAAGCAGGCCGAACAGGGCGCATCCGCTCTTTCTGGGACTCATCAAGTCCGCTTATGCGCACCGCGCGTTAAAGCTGTAAATCGTCCAGGATGTCGTCCAGGTCTGTGAGTTCGTCGATTTCTTCCGGTGAAATGACGGAAAACGCATACCGCGCCTCAAATTTGGTAAGCAGGCCGGCTTCCAGAATCGGCTGCGGTTTCCAGTAAAAATCATCCGTATGATGCAGCGCGTCCGGAAAATATTGCGGTTCCAGACAAATCGCCGTGCGCGGTTTGTCCAAAAAATTCCCGCTGTAAAATTGCAGTCCCGGCGAATTCGCGTATAACGTCATTCTGCGGCCGGATTCTACGGAAGTCAGTACCGCAGCCGTCACGACGTTGAACGCATCGTGTTTGATCACGTAGTTATGGTCGTATCCGTGCCGGTTGATCAGATCTTCATTGATTTTCTCGGATTTCAGCATGGTCATGATTCGTCTGGGTTCGCTGAAGTCCATTACCTCGGAAACGTCCAGAATCTCTCCCGTGGGAATTCCGTTCCGGTCTACCGGCATATATTCTTCGGCGTTGATTTCCAGAAAATGAAGCGTCGCGTCGGAGCCTTCCGTATTTAAATTAAAATAGGAATGGTTCGTCGGGTTGAACACCGTATCGCGGTCGCTCTGCGCCATCAGCGTCATCGTAAGCATATTATTCTCGTCAAAGCGGTAAACCAGAGAGAGCTTGATGTTTCCGGGATACCCTTCCGTGCCGTGCCGCTGGATCGCTTCGAAACATACCGCGTTTTCTTCTACCCCGACGCATTTCCACATCATGTTATGGAACCCTTTCCGGCCGCCGTGGATATGGTTGTCCCCCTCGTTGCGGGAAAGTACGTATAATAAGTTAATATAAATCCCATCGCGGATCCTGTTGGCGCAGCGGCCGATTACGGCGCCGAAATATTCGTGGCCCGGTTCCAGATACCCTTGCGGGGTATCGCAGCCAAGTACGACATTGGAAAGCTTCCCGTTTTTATCAGGGACTACGATCTGCCGTACCCGGCCGCCGAAATTCAATATCTCGACATAAGCGCCCGACTTATTTTCAATAATATAGGAATAGACGTCATTTTTGCCTAATTTTCCAAATAAAAGTTTTTCAACGCTCACTTCATTGTTCTCCTGTCTTCTTTCGCAGACGTAAAAGGGTTACTCTTCGTCGATCGATTTGACGGATGTGCCCCAGGCTTTCAGACGTTCGAAATAAACGCCGTTCATTTCCTGCCGCGGCCAGAATGTGAATATCTTGAACGGCTTATCGTTCATCGTGTTGTCAATCCAGTGGAAGCAATGCGGCGGAATGACGATAATGTCCCCCGGTTTCACGGCGACTCGGTCTTCATCAAGCCACACGTATCCGGTGCCTTCCACGATATAATAGATTTCCGTATCTTCGTGCGCGCCTCCCGCCGTCCTGCAGCCCGCCGCCAGCGTACCTTCGTTGATATTGATTACGGGCCTTCCTGCCATTTCGTCTCCTGTGAGCATTTTGGAACTGTATGTTTCGTCACATACGTAAGGTTTGACATTCTCTGCATTTACTAATTTCCATTCTGACATTTGTGTAAGCATCTCCTGTAAATAATTTTGTGCGATTATTATACAATAATCCATCGGTCCGACACAACATTTTTTTGAACGGTTCTCAAAATATTATATAAAAAACTTTTTCGCGAGGCGCTCTTTGAGCGGTTTGTTGCAGTCGATATAGATCAGTACGATGCCGATGATCACCAGCACCGTAAGGGGATAGAAGGACCATATCAGCTTATCGCGGATCGAAAAGGCGTGATTCAGCAGCAGCTCGATCAATAACGTCCCGCCTCCGGCGGCGATGAATGACAGCGCCGTGATTTTCATGGGACTGAGGAGATGCCGGTGTCCGAACAGCGTCAGCACGATCAGAACGGCCGAGAGGTAAACCGCGAGCGGAAGCGCGAAAGACGCGAACCAATGTCCGCCGCTTCTTCGTTCAATGAACATCAGTAAAAAAATCATCGCGCACGCGTCGATGGCAAGGCAGAAGACCGGATCCGGTTTCTTGCTGAGCATCGGCAGGATGACGCAGATATAGATAAAGGCGATGGACATTACGACATATGCGGACCAGGTGATCGCGCCGTTGATGCTGAGATCGCAGATCACCGTGAGCAGAACAGGCAGCAGGAAGATCAGCGTGGTCAGCGTAAGGATGCTGCTCCGGCTGACGCTCTGCATGGTCAGCGGTTTATACTGCGGGTAAGGAGGCGCCTCATCCGTCTCCGCTTCCGTTTTTCTGACCTTTGGATCCGGATGATATACCTCCGTTCCGCACAAAGGACATTTTTTTTCATTTTTACCGAGTTCGACGCCGCAGTTTACGCAATAGGACATTTCGGATCACCTCATGATATTTTATGGTTGCTTTCTATCTTGACATGGATTCCCATTTTGACAAGCTTTGTAAAAAACAGGCTTTCCAGCGTGGGTTCCATAATATTTCTCGCAAAATTGATATAAATTTTACCGCCGTAGGAAATGACGCCGCAATTATTATGGGTTTCGGCTTGCATACCGAGTATGAAGTCCATACGTTTGACGTATTTCTCCATCTCCGCCGCCATACTGACGACGCCCAGATTGGAAATCGTCATGCAGGATTTTTTCTCGCCGACCATATTGTAAGCAAGTTTCATGGCCATGTTTTTGACGAAAAGCGGCATGATTTTTAATATAAAAGCCTTCTCCGAACGGACGTTTTTTGTAATTTTCGTCGCCAGCTGTTTGTCCGTCAGCTCCATGCCCATCTGGTGATGAATGGATTTAACGATTTCTTCAAAAGTATATTCTCCCATTTTCGGATCTACGCCCGGCGTGATATATAATACGAAATTGCGGAGCGTTTCGCTGGGAAATAATTTGCGCAGATTGACAGGAATCAATATTTTAACGGGCTTCTGCCGGCTTCGTTTGCGCTGTTCGCCGTTTTGGATTTTGAGGATAGAATCGATCAATACGGCCGTCAGGAACGCCGTGAGGCTCGTATTGTATTTTTTTGCGCAGCGGAGCGCTTCTTCCGCGGGAAGAATGCCCGTCGTAATATTTACGTACCCATCCGTTTCATACGTTCCTTTTAACTTATATGCGGTCGCCTCGCTCCTGCTGCCGCTGACGCTGCCCTCGTATTTTAAGAAGCTGTCTTCAAATTCCTCCGGTCTTGGTTTCTCATTCCGGTCCAGAACGCCCTGCGTTGCCGGAACCGCCACGCCGTATTTTTGTAAAAGATATTCCGCAAGCAATGTTTTTAAGAATATAATTCCGCCGTTTCCATCCGTAAGCGCATGGAAAAATTCGATTGCGATCCGTTTCTTGTAATACAGAACGCGAAACGCGCATTGCTTGATCTCCTGGAACGACATCCGCGTGCAGGGATAGTATTCGTCCGGCATCACATGCGGCGCCTGCGCGAGTTCTTCGACGCAATACCAGAACATCCCCTGCCGCAGGCGTACCGCCATGGAAGGAAATCGCTTGACCGTCACATCGAGCGCGCTTTGTAAAATATCCGCGTCGATGGGTTCCTCCAGCGTCGCCGACACGCGAAACAGGTTGCTCCAGTTCCGCCGTTTTGCCGCCGGATATATTTTTGCGGCGTTATCGAGCCGCAGCCACTTTAATTTTCTCTTATTCTCCTGTGTGCCCATTTATCTGTTCCTTTATAAAAGCGACCATTTCGTTCAGATCTTCTTTCCCGTCTTCCGTGCCGTATAGAATATAAGCGTGCCACATTCCCGGGCAGACGGACAGGGACGTTTTACATCCGGATCGCAGCAGCTGCTCATACAGACCAACCGCATCGTCCAGCATGACTTCGCTGCCGCCTACATACAATTTGGACGGCGGCATACCTGACAGATCCCCATATACCGGAGACGCGAAGGGATTTGCGGGATCCTCTGCTTCCGGTATGTACTGCCTGGCAAAAAAGTCGAGACGCTCTTTCGTCATGGAAGGGTCTTCTTTGCTGTTCGTCTCATAGGACGCGCCGCGCTGCGTCAAGTCGCTCCACGGGGAAATCGCAGTAATACAGGCGGGGAGGGGGGTGCCACGCTGCTTTAATTTCAGCGCCAGCGCGAAGATGAGGCCGCCGCCGGCCGATTCGCCCGTCAGCGCAATCGATTCAGGCGCGTACCCGCACTGCAGCAGGTAGTCGTACGCCTCCTCCGCGTCTTCCAGCGCCGCCGGGAACGGATGCTCGGGAG
>CABQCN010000156.1 GCA_902462635.1 uncultured Oscillospiraceae bacterium | reverse complement strand
GTATGGCAGCAGGCTGTGATCGTATCGCTGACAATTTTGCTTTTTACGGTTTCTTTTTACTTTCTGAAGGCTTATGACAGGGGCGATGCGCCGTTTGTACTAAAATGTGCCGCGGCGCTTGTTTTTTCCGGCGTTGTCCCCGCGGTGATCGTGCTGGCGGCGACCGATTGCACGCTGATGGATGTCGTGAATCTGATTTTACAAGCGGCGGCGACGTTTATTATGTTTTTTGTGTATCGGATCGGAGAACAGTCCGCGTCTGATTTTACGGAGAATAATGCGACACGTTATAAAATGAACCAGGAGGAACTGGCCTGCGCGGCGATTATGGCGATCGTCGCACTGATGGGCCTGCCTGCTTTGAACGTATTCGGTCTTTCGATACGGAATGTGATCAGCATCTGTATTATTATGATATTCAGCCTGCGCGGCGGAATCGGCACGGGCGCCGCCGCGGGCATCATGATCGGGGTCATTACAAATTATTCTTCCGCGATGACGATCTGCCTGTATGCGTTTTGCGGTTTTCTTGCGGGATTGCTGAACAGGCTCGGCAAAGCCGGCGTGGTAAGCGCTTTTGTGGTGGGAAATATTGTGCTTGCGGCAATGTTGGGCGGCACAAAGGAAATCGTTTATGGGATGTACGAAACAGGATTTTCCGCGATTTTGTTTATAATTTTGCCAAAGAAGCTTTTGGATCTCATCAAAATTCCTTTTTTAGAAGAAAATTTTGCCAAAAGGAAGGCGGACAAGGCGGGGGAAACCGTTCCCGTCCGGCTTGATTACGCCGGAAAAGTGCGCAATGCCGCGATCCGGAAAGCGTCTTTCTATTCCGATACGCTCACCGAGATGTCGTCCGAGTTTATCGATATCAGTACCGCCGGGGCGGAGAAAGGCAAAGAGGATGCCTGCGTAATCCGGGTTTTCAATAAAGTCTGTACGAATTGTCAGATGAACGGGAACTGCTGGAAACGTGAATATCAGCTGCGGGAGAAAGCTCTGCGGGAGTGTAAACGCAGGATCGAAAGGGATGGAGATAAAAATCCGGGCGTCATGTCGGTGCTCGGCAAATTTTGTATCAAACCGCAGGAAGTTATCGATGAGCTGCGGATTGCGATCGAGATCCAGCGCACAGAAAAAATCTGCAATGCCAAAATCGCGGAATGCCGCAGCTTAATCATAAAACAGCTCGGTGAAATGGGTAAAATGTCGTCTCATATCGCGGATGAAATCAAATTTGCTACGAATTACGATTTTGACTGCGAGAAAAGGATCATCGCAGCGCTGAAACGGAATGAAATATATATTTACGACGCCGTCGTCGTGAAAAATAAATACGATATGCCGGATATTACGCTATATACCCATAAAAATTATGACAAGGATAAAATCAACGAGATGCTGCGGATTCTCTCGAAAGAAACGGGCCGGAAGATGCAGTTGTATTCCGTACACACGGGCGAACGGAAAAATTCCATGCGGGAACTGCATTTTATCGTGCGTCCTCAAGTAAAAGTCCGCGCGGAAGCGCTTTGCATACCGGCGCCGGGCAATCAGATTTCCGGCGATTCTTATTGTTTTACGGAGCTTCCGGACGGAAGGAGTTTTCTGGTACTCAGCGACGGAATGGGGACCGGACGCCGGGCTTCCGAGCAGAGCGGCGCAGTGGTACGTCTGATGGAGCTTTATATCAAAAGCGGAATCGATATCTCTTCCGCAGTTTCTATGGTCAATATGATGCTGACTTCCGGCTCTGCGGACGTGATGACGGCCTCCATCGATATCTGTTGCGTCAATCGACATGACAAACGCGCCTCTTTTGTGAAAATGGGAACGATGCCTTCGCTGATCGTAGGGCCGGAGACCTCCCGCGTGATCGAAATCAACCAGCCGCCCGCAGGCGTTACGTCCGATTTCAACGATCTTTATTGTAAAATGACGGAATGTAACGTCGCGTCGGGCGACTGCGTCGTTATGTATACGGATGGCGTATATGACGCGTTCCAAAACGGCGGCGTCAACCAGAAGGTATTTTACGAATATATCGCATCCGTAGTACGCAAATATGCCGGCGAGGAAAAACGCTGTCATAAAATCGCGGAGGAAATCCTGCAAAAAGCCTCCTCGTTTGTAGAAAATGAAACTGCGGACGATATGAGCGCCGCGGTTCTCGAGATCGCGTAAAATACGGCCGGATCCGGGTCGGGACAAAATTTATTTATATAAAGATACAAATCTGCAAAAATTTTGTAGGTTTACTTTGTGCTGCAATTATTATATAATATTTGAAAGCGTTTTTGAAAGGCTTTTATAAATTTTTCATTTGAAAGGTTTGGAGTAGCATGGCAAAAGTGACATTCAGAGAGGAAAGATGTAAGGGCTGCGGTCTCTGCGTCGAGGTATGCCCCAAGAAGATCGTCGAATTGAACCAGCATCAGCTGAATTCAAAGGGCTATCATCCCGCGGGTGTTTCGGATCAGGAACAATGTATCGGATGCGCATTCTGCGCGACGATCTGTCCCGATTGCGTGATCAAGGTAGAGAAATAAGTACTTACAATGTGAAGAAAGGTGGAACGGACATATGGGTGAAAAGCTGTTGATGAAAGGAAATGAAGTAATCGCGGAAGCAGCGCTGCGCGCGGGATGCCGTCATTATTTCGGATATCCGATCACGCCTCAGACCGAGGTTGCGCATTACTTGGCAAAAAAATTGGAAGAACTGGGCGGAACTTTCGTACAGGCGGAAAGCGAAGTCGCGGCAATCAACATGGTATACGGTGCGGCAAGCGCGGGCAAACGCGTCATGACGTCTTCCTCCAGCCCCGGAATCAGTTTGAAACAAGAAGGAATTTCGTACTCGGCATGCGCGGAGCTGCCGATGGTAATTATAGATGTCGTAAGATGCGGCCCGGGTCTCGGCGGAATCTTACCGGCGCAGTGTGACTATTTCCAGATGGTAAAAGGCGGGGGCCACGGAGACTACAACCTGATCGTATTCGCGCCCTCGAGCGTACAGGAACTGTACGAGCTTGTCGTGCACGCGTTCAATGTGTCCGACAAATACAGAAATCCTGCGGTGATACTGGGCGACGGCTATCTGGGTCAAATGATGGAGGCCGTGGAATTCAAAGACAAAGAGCCGATCGAACAGATCGAGAAGCCGTGGGCCGCGGTAGGAACAAATATGGAACGGGAGCACAATGTGATCACTTCGATTTACATCGAAGCAGACGTGCTCGAAGCCCATAATAACAAAATGCAGGCCAAATACCGCACCATCGAAGAGCATGAAACGATGGTGGAGGAATATCGCTGCGAAGGGGCGGACGTCATCCTCGTCGCCTACGGGACCGTCGCGCGCGTCGCGAAAAATGTAATCAAAGATGCGGAAAAAGAGGGTATCAAGGTTGGTTTGATCCGTCCGATCACGCTCTGGCCGTTCCCGGTGAAATCCTTTGAAAAATATGCGGAAACGCCGAAAGGGTTTTTAACGGTGGAAATGAGCGCGGGACAGATGGTAGAAGACGTAAGGCTGGCCGTAAACGGAAAGAATACCGTTGATTTTTACGGAAGAACGGGCGGAAACGTGCCGGCGCAGAGCGATATTTTACAAAAAGTACGCGAAATCGCGGGACGTCGATAAGGAGGCGGATGAAATATTATGAGTATAGTTTTCGACAGACCCCACGCATTGATCGATAAACCGATGCATTATTGCCCCGGCTGTACGCATGGAATCATACACCGGCTGATTGCCGAAGTAATAGACGAACTTGGAATAGAAGGAAAGACGGTAGGCGTTTCTCCGGTGGGATGTACCTACAATAATTATGAATATTTTAACTGCGACATGGTACAGGCTGCGCACGGACGCGCTCCTGCGGTTGCAACCGGACTGCGCCGTTCCCTGCCGGAAAACGTGGTGTTCACGTATCAGGGGGATGGCGACCTTGCGGCGATCGGTACGGCCGAGATCGTACATGCCGCCACACGGGGAGAAAAAATTACGACGATTTTCGTAAATAATGCGATTTACGGCATGACCTCCGGGCAAATGGCGCCGACGACGCTCGTCGGCCAGGTTACGACCACGACGCCGTTCGGCAGAAAACCTGAAATCCACGGCTATCCGGTCCGAGTCTGCGAAATGCTCTCTACGCTGGAGGGCGCCGCCTATATCGAACGGGTTGCCGTAAATAATGTGAAGAACATTAAAAAAGCGAAACAAGCCATCAAGAAAGCATTTGAGCTGCAGCTGGAAGGAAAAGGCTTTACGCTCGTAGAGATCCTTTCCACCTGTCCTACGAACTGGGGCATGAATCCGCTGAAATCCTTGAAATGGCTGGAAGAAAACATGATGCCGCATTATCCGCTCGGCGTTTATAAAGATGTTTCGGCAAACTGACGAAAGGACGGTAATATTATTATGATGAATCAAATTATATTGGCGGGCTTCGGAGGCCAGGGAATCCTTTCGATGGGACATTTTATTGCGCACGCGGGACTTCTGGACGGGAAAAACGTTTCCTGGCTGCCTTCCTACGGGCCCGAAAAACGCGGCGGAACGGCAAACTGCCATGTGATCGTCGGAGACGAGGAAGTCGGCTCCCCGATCATCAGCAGCGCTACGGTTCTGATCGCAATGAACAGACCTTCTCTGGAAAAATTTGAATCCCTGGTAGAGCCGAACGGGATTATTATTACGGATAAAAG
>CABQCN010000155.1 GCA_902462635.1 uncultured Oscillospiraceae bacterium | reverse complement strand
AAAAGCGATATTCAGCGGGGAAGAAAAACGCTTGGAAAACGATAAGATATTGGTCTTAAACAAAGCGCACAACGAAGCGCTGGAGCAGGAATCGTACGCGAAGGAGAAAATTGCGGCGATGGAAAGCTTTGAACAGAGCCATAAAGAAGAATGGCTGAAGGAACTTTATACCCGGATCACCGGAATCCAAAAAGGCTGACGACGGAAAAACGGCAAGGGAAGTGATAAAATGTCGGCGTCGGCTATTTTACAATACAGCGCGGTAATCACAAAAATGCGTGCCATGTACACGGGCATACTGAAACGCAGCGATTATGAGAAACTGATGTCTATGACGCGGGTCGGGGACGTTGTCCGCTGGCTCAAGGACAGCAGGGGATACGGAAAAGCCCTGGAAGAGGTCAGCGATACGTCGGTCCACAGGAATCTTTTAGAAAGCGCTTTTGATAATGCGCTGATCGAGGATGCCAATAAATTGAAGCATATGCTCGGAAACGACGGAAAACGGATGCTGACCGTACTCATGACGCGAATCGAAATTATGATGCTCAAAAGGATTTTGCGTGCCATTTATACGGGGATCCCAGCGCCTGACCGGGCGTTTTACAGGTTGTATTCGCCGAAAACGTATTCGAGCAACAAACATCTGGATCCGTACAAATGTATCCGATCAAAGGATTTCCTCCAGCTGATCGATGCGTTGCGCGGTTCCGGCTACGACAAAGTATTGGAACCTTATGTGATGCGCGAGATCAAGAGTACGTTCGATATGGAAGAGGCGCTGGACGAACATTATTTCAAAACGGTGCTGGACAGTGCGAAGAAATACCTTACCAAAGAAGATTATATGATTACAAAGAACTTTTTCGGTACGGAAGCGGACGTGCAGAACATCTTATGGATGTACAGATATAAAAAATATTATGATTTTACCGAAGAAGAGATCCTGGGGCATATCCTGCCGGACCGGCGGAAGCTGCGCCGGGAACAGATCCGCAGTCTCAGTGCCGCGAACGTCGAGGATTTTCAGTCGGCGGTGGCAGAGACGCGGTACCGATGGCTGTTTGCAGGCGATGCCGCGCAATGGGACAGCAAGGCTTCGGATTATCTCTGTAAAATGTTTATGAGTCAGATCCGCCACAACCGATACAGCTTTGCTGCGATCGTGGCGTACCTTTTCCTAAAGGAAATCGATATACAGAATATCATCACGATAATAGAAGGGGTGCGGTATGGCATGGAGCCGCAGCAAATCGAACAATATTTAATACTGGGTGATCACAATGGGCATTGAGAAAATGAAATATGTCAACTTCGTTGGCGGGAAAGAATACCTGGATGATTTTATCAACAAATATATGACCGGGGAATATGCGCTTCAGCCGGAATATGCGATGAGCGTGCTGAAGAACGTATCCGGGCTGTATGCGTATAAAGGCTCCAATCCTTGTACGGAACTTCTCCGGCGAAGCAAAAATATTATGGAAATATTGCATGAGGAAGCAGACGCTGCGGAAGCGGAAGAAGAATATCAGCTCCTTTCCTATGAAGACATCGCCGCCAGGCTTTCGGATATCGAAGAACACAGCGAGGAATTCCGCCGCCAACGCCAGGAAATCGAAGATTTTATCCGCGAACGCCGCCATGTGACCGGGCAGCTTTCTAAGATTAAAGATATCGACGTCGAGCTTTCCAAGTTGTTTCATCTTCGCTTCTTTAAGATTCGTTTCGGTAAAATGCCGAAATCCACGTATGACAGGATCATGTCGTATCTCGATACGCTCGATGTGATCATGTTCCATGTGTCTTCTGATGAAAATTACGAGTACGTGTTGTATTTGATGCCGGCGGATTACGAAGTACGCGTGGACGGACTGTTCAACAGCCTGCAGTTCGAACGGATCCGAATTCCGGACAGAGCGATCGACGGAGAAGATTCGCAGGGTACCCCGGCGGAAATCTGCAGCAAACTGACGAGTGAAATCAACGAAAAACTGGCTGAACTCGACGTGTTGAATAAAAATGTCGCTGCATACTCCGCGCGGTGCGGCCACGAAGCCGTACAGCTTCATAAAGTCATCGTGCAAAGAAATGATATCTTCGAGATCCGGAAATATGTAGCGTTCAACAGAGAGTCTTTTTATTTGGTGGGGTGGATGCCGGAAGAAGAGCTGAACCGCCTTCAGCCGTTGATCGATAAGGACCCGAAAGTTATTACGATCGTAGACGATATCGATAAATTGCCGGAAACGACAAAGCCGCCGACCAAGCTGAAGAATCATTTTCTGTTCCGGCCGTTTGAGCCGATTGTGACGATGTATGGCCTTCCTTCTTATAACGAGATCGATCCGACGCCGCTGATTGCGATTATTTACTGCCTGATGACGGGCTTCATGTTTGGCGACGTCGGGCAGGGACTCGTATTTGCGATTGCGGGAATCATTATGCTGCGCAAAAAGTCAACGCTTGCCGGCGTGTTTTTCGGCGGAGGATTGTGCGCGATGATTTTCGGCTTTCTCTACGGAAGTATTTTTTCTATGGAAGATGTCATAAAACCGATCTTTATGAATCCAATGGAGAGCGCGAATATCAATACCATGCTGATCATCGGCATCTCGCTCGGCGTCGTGCTGCTTGTATTGGGAATGGTATTAAATATTTTGAACGGGATCAAGGCAAAAGATAAGGGACGTATCTTCTTCGACCGCAACGGAATCGCGGGAATGGTATTTTATCTGCTGATTATCGGAAGCGCCGTAGGCTTTCTGTTGAAAGGAAAATTATGGGTGTCCGCGGGACTCCTGGTGATCCTGATCCTGATCCCGTTCGTGATCATCTTTTTCCGTGATCCTTTGGAAAATATACTTAATAAAAAGAAAGCGTTACCGGAGGAAAAAGGCGGATTTTTTATCGAAACCGCTTTTGAAATGGTCGATATGCTTCTGAGTTTTGCGAGCAATACGATTTCGTTTGTGCGTCTCAGCGCGTTTGCAATCAACCATGTCGGTTTATCGATGGCGTTCATTATTTTATCGGACTTGACCAGCGGCGCGGGAAAAGTGATCATTATGATTATCGGAAATGCGCTGATCATTGGACTCGAAGGATTGATCGTGGGAATTCAGGGCCTCCGGCTCGTTTATTACGAGCTGTTCAGCAGGTTTTATTCCGGCGACGGCGTACCGTATACCCCGGTCATTACAAAAAACAAAAATTAATATATCATAATAATTTAAATATTCTGGAGGTTTTATCATGTTGGAATTTATTGTTGGGACTATGATTTTCGTAATAATCGTTACTGTTTGTCTCGGAGTATTTTCAAAGAAAATTGCGGCAAAATCCAAAGGCGGCCAATATCTGCGCAGGGCGCTCAAAGGAAACATGGCGCTGATGGCAAGTCTTATATTGGTGGCGGCGATCTTCCTGTTCTCCGGCGCGGCGATCCATTCGAACGCGGCCGATGCAAGTGCCGCTGCGGAACCGCAAACGGAGCAAAGCAATTCTTCTGCGGAAGGGATGGCGTATCTTGCGGCTGCGCTTTCAACGGGCCTGGCAACGATCGGCGCAGGTATCGCGGTTGCCGTAGCGGGATCCGCGGCGCTGGGCGCGATCAGCGAGGATTCGAAGCTGCTCGGTAAAACGTTGATTTTCGTAGGACTTGCGGAAGGAATCGCAATTTACGGATTGATTATATCGATCATGATCATGAACAAGGTGTAATCCTATGAAAATGCATGTGATCAGCCGGAGCAACGATCTGCTGGCGGGCTTTCGCCTCGGCGGCGTCGTCGGCACCAATGTCCGGAGTGAAAAGCAGCTGGAAGAGTGTCTCGACCTGCTCCTCGGCGACAGCGATACAGGCATTATATTGATCTCACAGGATATTTATGAAATGGGCAGGGATTTGATTGCCCGTAAAATGCGTGACCGCAGGCTCCCGCTCCTGATTACGATAGAGTGAGCCGCGCGTCCGGCGTGTTTCGAAGGAGACAGTAATAATGAGTTCTATAGATTCGAAATTGAGACGGTTTGAACATAATGTGATCAATAAAGCGGCGATGGAAAGAGACCAGATGCTAGCCGAGATCGACGAGGTCACAAAAAATGCGCTGAAGGAGACGAAAGCCGCCTATACGAAGAGCGCAAAGGAAATGTATAGAAAGGGAATGGACGACGTGCGCAAAGAAGCGCGGATGATCATTTCCGCCGCCAAGAACAACGGCCAGTCGAGCGTCGTTTCCAAGCGGGATGAAATCATTCGTTCCGTATTCGAGGAACTTGAAAGCAGGCTGCGGGAATACGTGCAAAGCAGCGCATATGAAACGTACTTTATCAATAAGCTCAATGAAGCCGTGCATGCCGTGCTTTCCATGGCAAAGATTCCAAGAACGGCGGAAATCAGTTTTGCGGCGTATGATTACGATCATCGCCTGAAGCTGGCTGAACCGGCGGCACAGAGCCTGATGGGACGCGGAATCCGCGTGACGTTTCAGAAAAGCGAAAATGATTTTATCGGCGGATGCACGGTCAATCTGCCTACGATCGGACGGCTGATCGACAATTCCATGAAGAGCGACGTTATAAAGGAACGGGAGCAATTCCTTTCATGGAGTAATTTATCGTTGTAAGGAACTGGAGGAAATTATGAAATATATTTCACGGATAAACGGTCCGGTTGTGAAAGCAAAAGGGGACGATGATTTCTCGGTGCAGGA
>CABQCN010000154.1 GCA_902462635.1 uncultured Oscillospiraceae bacterium | reverse complement strand
ATAATGATACGTTGTATTCCTATTTTGACACAGGCATCATGCCGGAATATGACGGCAAAAAATTAAGCAACCTGGTAGCTGAAATCAATAAATAGTCATAGACTGCAGCTCTTTTCGTTGCTCTCCTCTTTTAGCGGGACCGCCGGATTCAAATACTGCGTTCTGCAGAGGGTGCGCGGAGCGCCCCCTATGTTGTTTCGTAAGTGATCGGAACCGCTCTCATATATAATAATAGGATTATTGACCAGGCTGCTGGGAAACGGACATCCGGTAGTTTTGACGTTAGCTCCTGTTCATGGAACCACGGGACATGATAAGGATGGAACATACAAGTGGGACGGAGTGGTGACAGCCAATGGATACAAAGCGAACGAGACGGTCAGACCATAGGAAGGAGCGCTGCGGTATGAAAAAAACGATACGGTTCATTCTTATATTTTTTTTACTCCTGCTTCCGGCCGGATGCAGTCCGGAGGAATACCGGCTGAACATTCCGGCAGAAGGCGCGGTGAAAGTGGAAATTTTACCATCGGAAGCTCCGCCTTTAAACGGAATTGCAACGACAGATCCGGAGATGATCGCTGAAATCATCGATCGTCTGAATCGATATACGTTTCACGAATATGAAATAAAAGGAACATTATGCGGAGTAAGCCAGGATGTCAGGATTTCCTATGAAGACGGGAGTACATTTACATTTACGGATGCAAGCAATTTTATTTTCCTGTCTGACGGTACGTTGTTGAAAGTCGATACCGGCATCGTCAATTTGAGAGATTATTTTAAAGAAAAATTGGATTATCAACTGTATCCTGAAAGAACAAGATTGCGGATTCCGGAGAAAGGGATCCAAAAAATAACGTACGAACCGGCATCTCTGCCCGCCGGATATCGAGGAGAAACGGCGGATCCGGAGAAGATCGAATCTATGATACGCGCTCTAAATATGGAGGATTATTATATCTGTGATACCTACCGTACGGAATTTGAGGACCCCTACGGGGATCTCGTCATCAGCTATGAGGACGGGGCCGTGATCCGGTATGGGGATGTAAAATCTTTTATCCGGGAGGCGGACGGAACCTGGTTGGAACGGTGTGACGGCAATCCTTTGAATAAAATATTATATGAATATCTGGGAATCGACGATACGATCATTGCAGAGCGCGCAGGAAAATAGCGGCGGAAGCGTACGGAGCTGCGCCGCTGCCTTTTTAGGATTTCAGCGATTGCCGCAGAGCATTTTGACCGCGCGCGCAGCGCATTTGACAGCAAGGGAAGTATCGTGTACTTCCGGGTTGTCCAGGCCGGCTGCGGCGCGTTCCTGATTCCAGACGACGTGGAGTACGCAGCCGGCTTTGCAGCCGAGCGCGGCTGCGGACGTATAGATTGCCGCGGATTCCATTTCGGAGGCAAGGACGCCCAGTTTCTTCCAGGCTTCCCATTTCTGTTCAAGCTCATAGGCGACCGGCATTCTGGCAGGACTGTGCTGCCCGTAAAACGAATCTTTGCACTGTACGACGCCGACGTGGCTTCGCGCCCCGATTTCGGCGGCCGCGCCGCGCAGGGCGGCCGTGATTTCGAAATCCGCCGTGGCTGGGTATTCTATGGGCGCGTAATGCAGGCCGGTGCCCTCCTGGCGCACGGCAGACTGCGCGATGACGAGATCTCCGCTCAAGATCTCCGTCTGCATCGCGCCGCACGTTCCGACGCGGATGAAATGGGTAACGCCGGCCATATGGAGTTCTTCTACGGCGATTGCGGCGCCGGGACCGCCGATCCCGGTCGAACAGACAAATACCGGGTGCTTCCGCCGCTCGTCGGCATACCCGCGCCAGATCTTGAATTCCCGGTGATACGCAACGGGCGCCGCGTCGGTAAAATACGCCGCGATCCCTTCGACTCTTCCGGGATCTCCCGGCAATATGGCAAATTCTCCGCGGAACTGCGCGGGATCAAATCCAAGATGATATAAATTTCCGTCGTTCATAGCAGACTGCGCCTCCTGTGCGTCACGAATGATACGGACAGTATACCACATACTGCCTGAATTTGTATTTGCTTTTAAGCGGAAATGTTATATAATAAAAAGTGTATGTAAAATAGGAGGTGCCGGTAAATGCTGAGTAATGCAAATAAAGAACAGTTATCCGAAATATCGGAATATATCGGTTCGGCATTTGGAATTACCGACGACGCGGGACATATTTTGTTTTACAGCGCAGAGGAGGAACCGGATCCGGCCGCAATCGAACTTGCGGCGATTTTTGCAGAACTGCAGAATGAGGAGAACCTAAACTTGTATGATACTCCGCGATTTACGCGCGGCGGCTATTTTTTTGAAAACGTTACGGCGGATACGGACGAAATCATGTTTATGTTTCTCAAACTGAACCAGACGGAAGAACGGGAGCGCGCCAATCAGAAAAATATTTTGGGACTTGCGGCGCATGGGTTCCGCTACCGGGAGTCGCAAAGCAGTAAGGATCTCATCAATGTTTTTAAAAAGTTACTCATCGAGGGGCGCAGAAGCGTAACGGAAGAACAGCTTGAGGCGGTGTACGGCGAATTTATCCAGCGTTCGGAAGGATTTGCCGTGGCATTGGTGGCGCTGAACAAAACTTCAGGCAGCGCGGCGACGGACAGCGATATGATCTGCCGGGTATTGCAGGAATTGTTCGGGGCGGACCGCGGCTTTCTGATCATTCCGATCGATTATGCGCGGACGGCGATCGTCTGCCCGCTTCATGATGAAATCACGTATGATTATGTACTGGAATATGCAAATATGATTAAAGATACGCTACTTTCGGAAGCGATGGTTGACGTTTACGTATCGGTCAGTTCTAAAATCTCTGGGATCATGAGCCTGAACGATGCCTACCTGGAAGCGGATAAGGCAAAAAATATTGGGGCGTTATTTGAAATGAAGGAAAAATGTTTTGAATATTCGAAACTGGGATTGCAGAAAATGATCTATTCCATCCCGATGGAGGCCTGTGTCGGCTATATCGATGAGACGTTCGGCGCGGGCTTTCTGAAAGACAAATCGTCGCAGGAACTCCTGAATACGGTGAAGGCGTATCTCGACAACAATCTCAATGTCAGCGAGGCGTCCAGAGTATTATATATCCATAGGAACACACTGATGTACCGCCTGGATAAATTTAATAAAATGACCGGGCTGGACTGCTCGAAATTCGAAGTCGGAATGAAAGTGGGAATCGCGCTGCTGATTTTACAATTTATAGAAAACAAGGAACCGGCGATTTTGAATAAAGTATAATGAAAGAATGGTAGCAAGATGGAACAAAGTACAAAAGAAAACACCAGGCAGGGGAGAAGAACGAGTATTTACAATAATGAAAGCGCCAGGCACCGTCCGATGATTTCCTTCGAAAACGTTTCGAAAAAATATCAGAACGGCGTGGAGGCGCTGCGGGATCTGAGCTTCCGCATCGAGGAGGGGGAGTTCGTATTTTTAATGGGATCGAGCGGGGCCGGAAAATCGACGCTGATTAAATTGATCTTATTGGAAGAACAGCCTACGTCCGGAAAAATTTATGTAAATACGCAGTATTTATCGAAGATCAAGCGCTCGCGGATCCAGAAATACAGACGGAGCATCGGGGTGTTTTTCCAGGATTTCCGCCTGCTGGAGAAGAAAACCGTGTATCAAAACGTGGCGTTTGCAATGGAAATTACGGGCGCTTCCAGAAAAGAAATCGACGAGAAAGTAAATATCACGCTGTCCTTGATGGGACTCAGCGCTAAGAAAAAAGAATATCCGAGTCATCTCTCGGGCGGAGAACAGCAGCGCGTCGCGCTGGCGCGCGCGATCGTAAACGGTCCGGACATCCTCATCGCCGACGAGCCTACGGGAAACCTGGATCCGGAAAACTCCAGCGAAATCATGGAACTTCTGATGAAAATCAATTCGTATGGGACCACGGTGCTCGTTGCCACGCATGAGCAGGGGATGGCGCTGGAATCCGGAAAACGGATCATCCGGCTTGACCATGGCAGAAATCTGGAAGGCAATGCGCCGGCCGGGATACGGCCGTCTCCCGCGGCAGATCAGGAAGAAGCGCCGCCGCCGGAACCGGAACAGGAGGCGCCGGTTCCGGTTGCAAAACGGGTGGAGGTGCGGGAAGAGGAACGCGAGCCGCAGACCGCGCCGGTGGGCGTTTCCATCGAATCCGTAAAGGTGGACGAGGTGGTGTCGCAGGAGAAAACCGAAGAATCCGGGGAGGATGGCGAAAATGCGTAAGATCAGAACCTTTTACTATATCCTGAAACAGGGATTTGCAAATTCAATTAAAAATTGGCATATGCTGTTTTCGTCTGTCTTCGTCATATTCGTATCGCTTTATATCATGGGCAGCCTTACGCTGCTGTCCGTGAACCTGCAGCGGATCCTTGCGGATATCAGCGATCAGCAAAGAGAAGTGTCGCTGAATTGCACAAACGAGATCAGCGACGAGGCCAGCCTTTCCATTGCGGAAATCATCATCAGCGATTCCCGGGTGGACAGCGTGCAGCGGATTTCCAAAGAAGAAAATCTGAAAAATGCAATCGAGATGTTTGGAAAAGACAGCGCGCTCTTTGAATATAGCAACGCGGATTATATGTATGTTTCCTTCCGGGTGCAGCTCAAGTCCGTCGAAAATGTGGAAGATTTTATTACGGACATGAAAAAAGTTTCCGGAATCCAGGACGTGGTTGACAATTTATCCGTATACAAATATTTTTCTTCGATGAGCGTTTGGGT
>CABQCN010000153.1 GCA_902462635.1 uncultured Oscillospiraceae bacterium | reverse complement strand
GTGATGATGAGTCCGCAGAAGCTGATTGCTTGCCGCGATCCGCGGGGGATGCGTCCGCTCTGTATCGGGAGAATCGATCATTCTTACGTGATCGCTTCCGAAACGTGCGCATTGGATACGGTGCGCGCGGAATACGTACGCGATATCGAACCCGGAGAGGTCGTCGTCATCGACGTCAACGGCCTGCGTACGATCAAGGACAATTGTCCCGATCCGCATACGTCTAAAATCTGTGTGTTCGAATATCTTTATTTTGCGCGTTCCGATTCCGTCATCGAAGGGATGAGCGTGCATGAGGCCAGGAA
The DNA here is from genome assembly GCA_902462635.1 of uncultured Oscillospiraceae bacterium. Classification (GTDB taxonomy): domain Bacteria; phylum Bacillota; class Clostridia; order UBA1212; family UBA1255; genus Egerieisoma. Next base: position 4,480 of record CABQCN010000153.1, on the reverse strand, counting down.
ACTGACGGGGAAAATTCTTTCGGAAACGTATCCGGTAGAGGCGGATCTCGTTGCCGGCGTTCCCGATTCCGGCGTGGACGCTGCGATCGGCTACGCGCAGGCAGCGGGGATCCCGTATGGGAAAGCGCTCGTCATTAACCGTTATGTGGGCAGGACGTTTATACAGCCTTCCCAGGAACAGCGGACCACGGCCGTCCGCCTGAAGATCAATGTTTTAAAAGACACCGTAAAGGGAAAACGGATCGTGCTGGTGGACGATTCCATCGTACGCGGCACAACGTGCGCAAAGCTGGTGGATATGCTGAAAGAGGCCGGCGCCAGGGAAGTGCATATGCGGATCAGCGCGCCGCCGTTCGTATGGCCGTGCTATTTCGGCACGGATGTGCCCTCCAAGGAACACCTGCTGGCCTGCAACTACTCGATCGAAGAAATTCGCAAAATGATCGGCGCGGATTCCCTCGGGTTCATGCCGGTGGAACGTCTGCATGAAATCGTACCGGACATCCGGTGCGGATTCTGCGACGGATGCTTTACCGGAAATTATCCGTATGAACATGAAGACGGAACGAGCCGAAAGGAGACGCAGAAACTATGACAGGCGGCAGAGCAACGTACGAGACCCCGTTGAACGCAAGATATGCAAGCGAAGAAATGCAGTTTTTGTTTTCTCCGGACAAGAAATTCAGAACCTGGCGAAGGCTTTGGATCGCACTGGCGGAAAGCGAACGGGAACTCGGCCTTCCCATTACGCAGGAGCAGATCGACCAGCTGCGTACGCATGCGGACGAAATCAATTACGAAACTGCGGAAGAGCGGGAACGGCTTGTAAGGCACGACGTCATGTCGCATGTATTTGCCTATGGAGAACAGTGTCCCGCGGCAAAGCCGATCATCCACCTGGGCGCTACTTCCTGTTATGTCGGGGACAACGCAGATGTCATTATTATGCATGAAGCGCTGGAGCTGATCTGTGAAAAGCTCGTGAACGTGATGGCCGCGCTTTCGGCATTCGCCCTGCAATATAAGGATCTGCCGACGCTTGGCTATACCCATTACCAGCCGGCGCAGCTGACAACCGTGGGAAAGCGCGCAACCTTGTGGCTGCAGGATCTCGAGATGGATTACGAAGCCCTTCAGGAGCAGCTTGCCAAAAAGAAACTCCGCGGCGCAAAGGGTACGACCGGCACGCAGGCCAGCTTCCTCGAATTATTCGACGGCGATGCGGAGAAGGTCAGAAAACTCGACAAACTCATAGCGGAGAAAATGGGGTATCCCGATGTCTTTGCGGTAACGGGCCAGACGTATCCGCGCAAACTGGACAGCCAGATTCTGAATGTGCTCAGCGGCATCGCGCAGTCGGCGCATAAGTTTACGAACGACATCCGGCTGCTGCAGAATTTAAAAGAAATCGAAGAACCGTTCGAAAAGAATCAGATCGGCTCGTCGGCTATGGCGTATAAACGGAATCCGATGCGGAGCGAACGGATCGCGTCTCTGGCGCGCTACGTGATCGTCAATGCGCTTAATCCTGCCATGACCGCGTCAGAACAATGGTTCGAGCGGACGCTCGACGACTCGGCGAATAAGCGGATCAGCGTTGCGGAAGCGTTCCTGGCAACGGATGCGATTCTCGGGATTTATCTGAATATCGCCCAGGGGCTTGTGGTTTATCCGAAAGTAATCGAGGCGCATCTGAAAAAAGAATTGCCGTTTATGGCTACGGAGAATATTTTAATGGACGCCGTCAAACGCGGCGGAGACCGCCAGGAACTCCATGAAAAGATCCGGGTGCATTCCATGGCCGCCGGACTGCGTGTGAAAGAGCAGGGAGAGGAGAACGACTTGATGGCGCGCCTGCTCGGAGACGAAGCCTTCGGGCTGACCGCCGATATGGCGGAACAGCTTCTGGATGCGTCGAAATTTGTGGGCCGCGCGCCTGCGCAGACGGAAGAATACGTCGCCCATATTCAGGCGTGCATATTGGACCGCTACCGGAACAAACTGGGCATGCGTTCGGAACTCAAGGTCTGAAATTTTAGGAGGTAGAAATATGATAAGAGCGATTGTAGGAGCAAACTGGGGCGACGAGGGAAAAGGAAAGATCACCGACATGTACGCAGCGGATTCGGACCTTGTGATCCGCTTCCAGGGAGGCGCCAACGCGGGACATACGATTATTAATGAGAAGGGGCGCTTTGCGCTGCACCTTCTGCCGTCGGGCGTCTGTTACAGTCACACGGTGAATATCATCGGCAACGGCGTCGCGCTCAATATCCCTTCTTTTTATAAAGAACTGAATGCGCTCAAAGCGCTTGGCATCGAACCCAAAATCCTGATTTCGGACAGAGCGCAGATCGTGATGCCGTACCATGTCCTGTTCGACCAATACGAGGAAGAACGTCTGGCAGGGAAACAATTCGGTTCCACAAAATCGGGGATCGCTCCGTTCTATTCCGATAAATACGCCAAAAACGGCATCCAGGTATGCGACCTTTTCGATGCCGCGCGCCTCCGGGAAAGGATCGAAAATATCTTGCCGGTAAAGAATCTTCTGCTGAAAGAACTCTATCATAAACCGGAACTGGATGCGGAGGAACTTTATCAGACGCTTCTTTCTTATAAAGAAATGATCGCCCCGTATGTGGCCGACACGTTCCATTTTATTTACGATGCCGTGGAAAGCGGGAAGAATATTCTGCTCGAGGGGCAGCTCGGATCCCTGAAAGATCCGGATTTCGGAATTTATCCGTTTACGACGTCTTCTCACACGACGGCAGGGTTCGGCGCCGTCGGCGCGGGGATTCCGGCGCGCAAAATCGAAACGGTGACTACGGTCGTAAAGGCCTATTCCAGCGCGGTCGGCGCGGGTCCGTTCGTCAGTGAAATTTTTGGCGACGAGGCGGAGCAGATGCGCCGCCGCGGCGGAGATCAAGGCGAATATGGCGCGACGACGGGCCGCCCGCGCCGGATGGGCTGGTTCGACGCAGTTGCGACGCGCTACGGCTGCCGCGTGCAGGGATGCACGGACGTCGCGCTGACGGTATTGGATGCGCTGGGATATCTGGAGGAACTCAAAATCTGCACCGGTTATGAAATCGACGGCAGCATTACGGAAAATTTCCCGGTCAGCCCGCTGCTGGAGCGTGCAAAGCCGGTTTTCAAGACGGTTGCGGGATGGAACTGCGATATCCGCGGAATCCGCAGGTATGAAGACCTGCCGGAAAATTGCAGGGCCTATGTGGAATTGATCGAGCGTGAAATCGGCTTCCCCGTAAAGATCGTTACGAACGGACCAAAACGGGAGGACGTCATCGTCCGCCGATAGATTTTTCAAAGTTATAAATTGACGGAATTTCGGAATAATATCTTCATCGAAATGCGTAAGCGTTTTTGCCTGCGTATGAAAGATGAGGATATTATGATTTTAAACTATCTATTTCAAAAAATAAAAGATAAAAACAACAGAGGAGGAAAGCCGGTTGCGGAATCGCCGGCTATCGACGTTTTCCCGACCGCGGCCGAGAACGAAACGTTTCTGAAGGACCGCTTCCTGAACAGCTCGGACTTTAAGACGCGTATATTTACGTTCAAAGGGCCGAACGGAAAAAATGAGAAGGCGCTTCTGGCGTTCATGGACGGCCTCACGGATTCCGATACGATCAACGACAGCATTATCCGTCCGCTGATGCACGGACTGCGCGATTTCGCGCCGTCGGGAATGAATAAGAAAAGCAAAATAGAACTGGTGAATGAGATTTTGCTTTCCGTTGGGGAAATCGAGGTGTCCGATGATCTCGAGCAAGCGATCAGCGGCATATTGAACGGCGACTGCGCCATGTTTCTCGACGGCAGTACGCAATGTACGATAATGAATTGCAAGGGATTCGAGAAGCGCGGCGTGGAACAGCCATCCTACGATATTTCCATGCGCGGGCCGCGCGAAAGTTTTAACGAAAATTTGCGGACCAATACGAGTCTGCTGCGGCGGCGCGTGAAGAACAGCAAACTCACGTTTGAAAATACCGTTGTCGGCCGGAAAACAAATACGAATCTTTGCATTACCTATATCGACGGGCTTGCGGATCAGAAACTCGTCGACGAAGTGAAACGGCGCATCAAATATATTAATGTGGATATGATTCTGGAATCCGGCTATATCGAAGAATATATCGAAGACAGTCCGTTTTCGATTTTTGCGACAATGGGACTTACGGAGCGTCCGGATGTGCTTGCAGGGAAGCTTCTGGAAGGAAGAGTCGGTATCATGGTGGACGGTTCGCCGTTTGTGCTGACAGCTCCATATCTCTTTATAGAAGCCTTCCAGAATCCGGAGGATTATTATGCGCGTACGACTTATTCGAGCATCGTGCGTGTTTTCCGTTATCTGGCTTTCTTCCTGAGCATCCTTGTGCCAGGACTCTACGTTGCCCTGACGAGTTATCATCAGGAATTAATCCCGACGTCGCTTTTATTCAATATG
>CABQCN010000152.1 GCA_902462635.1 uncultured Oscillospiraceae bacterium | reverse complement strand
AGCGCAAGCTCCGTTACGAGCGCGGCCGCGCGGTCGTTTGACAAATGCCCGTGATCGCTGAGAATCCGTTTCTTAAGCGGCCAGGGATATCTTCCGTTTTTCAGCATTTCTACGTCGTGGTTCGATTCGATCAATACGAGGTCGCTGCCCATGACGTTGCCGTGGATCGTCTCCGTAACGCAGCCGATATCCGTCGCCACGGATATTTTACGATTATATACATAAAAAGTATATGCAACCGGATCCGCTGCATCGTGCGGAATCGGGTAATTACAGATATCGATATCTCCGACCGTAAAATACTCCTGATCGATGATCCGGATATTTTCGTCTTTGAGCGCGCCGATCTCCTTCTTCATGGCATTCCAGGTTTTTTCTCTGGCATAAACCGGCACGTCGAATTTCCGGGAAAAAATACCAGCGCCTCTGATATGGTCGGAATGCTCGTGCGTAATGAGAATGCCATCGATCTGTTCCGGCGCTACGCGGAGTTCTCGCAGCGCGCCTGCGATCCGCACGCCGCTGAGACCTGCGTCGATCAGCAGGTTCGTGCGTTCCGTTCCGATATAGAGGCTGTTGCCGCTGCTTCCGCTGTATAAGCTGCAGAATTTTACCATGATCAGTTATCGTCCTCGACGCGTACGATCTTAGCGCCCACGCTCTGGAGCTTTCCGACAATGTTGTCGTATCCTCTGTCGATAAACTGCACATCCTGAATAACCGTATCGCCCTCCGCCATAAGCGCAGCGATCACAAGCGCGGCGCCGCCGCGCAGATCCGGCGCGCGCACGATCGTACCTTTTAAATTCTTCGGGCCGGAAACCATGGCCATCTTGCCGTTTACCGTAATATCCGCACCCATCCGCTTCAATTCTTCCGTATACTGGAACCGGAAGTCCGTGACGCCTTCTACGATTTTGCTGGTGCCGTCGGCCTGGGACAGAAGTACTGTGATTTGCGGCTGCATATCCGTAGGAAATCCGGGATACGGCAGCGTTTTGACGTGGGCGGCCGATACCGCGCCGTTGTTGTAAATACGGATCCAGTCCTCTCCCTCTTCCACACCGATGCTCATTTCCTGAAGTTTCGCCGTTAAAGATTCCTGATGCCGCGGTATAATGTTGTTAATCGTGATATCGCCGCCCGTAGCCGCCGCGGCGATCATATATGTACCTGCCTCGATCTGATCCGGGATAATGGAATACATTTCCACGCCGTGCAGTTTCGGGACCCCTGTAATTTTGATGATATCCGTTCCGGCGCCCCTGATCTTGGCGCCCATGGAATTGAGGAAGTTCGCAACGTCGACGACATGCGGTTCTCTCGCGCTGTTCTCGATCACCGTCTGTCCGGTCGCCTTACAGGCCGCAAGCATCAGATTGATTGTCGCCCCAACGGATACGACGTCCAGATAAATATTGTTTCCCTTTAGAAAACCGCTCGGGTCATACGCCTTTGCCGTGACCTTGCCGTATGCTTCCTCGATATCGACCCCGAGCGCCTGAAATCCTTTCAGATGCTGGTCGATCGGACGCGTGCCCAGTTTACATCCTCCCGGAAGAGAAACGACCGCCTGCCCGAACCTGCCGAGAAAAGCCCCCATTAAATAATAAGAGCCTCTCAGTTTGCTTACTAAATCAAACATCGCTTCATGAGAGGTTACTTGCGCCGCATCTATTCTGATTGTATTTTTATCCAATTCTTCTACGCTTGCACCGAGCTTTTTGAGAATATCCAGCATAGACTGCACATCGGCGATATCCGGGATATTTTCAATCGTACAGGGACCATCCGCCAGGATCGCCGCGGAAACGATCGGCAGCGCAGCATTTTTGCTTCCGCTTACCGTAAGTTCACCCCGAAGCGCCTGACCCCCTGTTATTACAAATTTACACAAAATTCAACACCCACTCTGAACTGTACTATTTCCGCCCACCCCGCGGAAAATCAACCTGACTTAGTATAGCATAAAGGCCCCCCTGCCGCAAGGCTAAATTGTGGCGAAAGCCCCGACTCCCGAAATCTCAATCCGCCGGTTTTATACAGTTTATATATTGAAAAAAATGCCTCCGGAAAAACCGGAAAGAAAAAAGAGCGCCGGCAAGATGCTTCCGGCGCTCTTTCTTCTTTTCCTTTTCAAATAACTACAGCAGACCTCTTATACCGAGACTTTCTTTTTGAACAATATCGTCAGCACGATTCCGGCCGCTGCGATTACGAAGATTACATCAGAATCTCCTGTTTTGGGGGGATTCGTATCCGGCTTCTTGGTCGGCGTAGCCGTGGGATCAGAAGGATCCGGTTTGTCGGTAGGCGCAGGATCGGTTCCGCCGCCGGCGCCATCTACATAGTCGGATGCTTCCCCAACGGTAACTTCTGAAATCCAGAAGACTTCTGATGTTCCGTCGGCAAAGTCAGCATAAATCCTTACGAGCCGCGTGCCTTCGGAAACGGGAACAGGAATCAGAAACCGCGATGCATATTCGCATCCGTTTCCTGCCGCCGCCGCAATGACGGGTTCCTCCGTCGCGTGTTTAAAAGCGGCATCCGTCTTTTTCTCACCGCCGTTGATACTGTAAGAAAATCCGGTGATATCCGCTTCCGCAGACCCTACCCAGCCCCAGAAGATCGCTTCCGTTGTCCCGCTGGCAAGGGAGGGCGTATTGATTTTCTCCGTATCCTGCCCGCATATGATTCCCGGACGAACCTCGTCGTAGCTGGCATGTTTGACATACTCCTGCGGCACATCGAAATCCACCGCCAAAGACGGCACTATGAGCATACAGCTCATCAACGCAATTAATGTAATAAGCATTACCTTTTTCATGTTTCATCCTCCAATAATAAATTTTGATTGTTTCTTAAATCTGTCTTTCCGGGCAATCAATTCGTTTCGTTCTTTTTATAAACGGTTCCCGCAAGCATCATGGCAACGACGACGGCAGAAGCGACAAGCGCCGTTACCGAAGCATCCCCGGCTTTCGGGTTATCGGTTTTATTGTCGTCTTTATTGTCGTCTTTATTGTCGTCTTTGTTGTCGTCTTTATCTTTATCGTCATCTACCGGATTGTTCCCTGCGGTCTTTGCAATCAATTTGACGCCTACCACGAGCGCCTGATTTTGAGTGGAATTGAAATGTACCAAATAAATATTACCGTTATGCGTAGATCCCTGCAGATCGATTACGGCCGTCCGCTCTCCTTTATCCCAATTCTCCCCGTCTTCGTTCAGAATTTCTCCATCGGTGCAGTCCGCTTTTCCGATAATTTTATCGGCATTTGTATATTCGGGATCCGTTGCCTGCCCGATCGGCACCTTTTCGCTCATGATCGCAAAACAGGCAGTCTGCGTCATATCCGATTTTTTGGCCTCATAGCTCAAATCCGTAGCATACGTAATTTCGATTTTGGAATAATCCGCGAGATTGTAGGACCCCAAATCCGCAATCAAACCGTAATCATACATAATGCAGAATTCTCCGTCGTATCCGTGCGGCCCGAATTCCGCTTTCGCAATATCGACGTTCGAAAGGTCAACTTCTACATCTTCGGCAGCCATTGACGGTATCGCAATCAGCGATAATACCAGAGCAGCCGCTACTATAACCGAAAAAAGTTTTCTCATAATAATTACCTCCTAAAATTTAACATACGGACACATATGTCAATTCGATAGCTGTATTATAAACTATAATTAAAAATTTTGCAACCTATTTCGCAAATATTATTCATTTATTGGATTTCGTTTCCATCGTTAAACAGAATGCAGCGAATCCTCCAATCGCCCGGCGGCAGTTGCCGATACCAATAAATTTCTGCAGAGAGGTCTTCCTTCCGGATTCATCAGAACGCTTCCGCGCATTTTGTTTTACGGAGAAACCATAAAATTCCAATCCCTTATAAATGTATTTATTCTGTTTTCAATTCCCGCAGCGCAAGGTTTTTGTTTTTATCGCATGCCCAGTCGATCGCCCATTCATTTTCAAACAGCAGCACATAAGAACCGTCCGTATCCTCTGCGATTAAAGTAGAACTTGTCAGCGTCAGCTCCCGCGGATCGCCCGCGCTCGTGATCCATCTTGCATGATGATAGGGAAGGGTCTGCATCAGAACCGCAACGCCGTATTCGTTCTTCAAGCGGTGTTCGAGTACCTCGAACTGCAAAACGCCGACAGCGCCCACAATCAGCGTCTCCACGCCGATATCGATTTGTTTAAACACCTGTATCGCGCCTTCTTCCGCCAGCTGCGCGATCCCTTTCTGGAACTGTTTTCTTTTCATCGAATCCGCAAATTGGATCCTTGCGAAATGTTCCGACGGGAACGAGGGGATCTTGTCAAATTTCAAATCCGGGCGGCTGAGACTCAGGGTATCCCCAATATTGAAAATCCCCGGATCAAACAGCCCGATAATGTCCCCCGCGTATGCTTTCTCAACAATCGTCCGCTCCTGCGCCATAAATTGCGTCGGCTGGGACAGACGGAGTTTTCGCCCGAGCCGCGTATGCCACGCTTCCATTCCCTTTTCAAATTCTCCGGAGCAAATGCGTAAAAATGCAAGGCGGTCCCTGTGCGCCGGATTCATATTCGCTTGGATTTTAAATACGAATCCCGTAAAAGGCGTCTTCTCCGGTTCTATCATTTCCTCCCCCGCCATCTGCGGCTGCGGGCAGGGCGCCATGCGGATAAATTCGTTCAGAAAAGGTTCCACGCCGAAATTCGTCATGGCGGAGCCGAAAAACACCGGCGTCAGCCGGCCGCGCAAGACACGCTCCTGCTCCAGTTCCTCTCCGGCCATGTCCAGAAGGTTGATTTCTTCCGCCAGACGATCATGGTAATAGGCGCCGAGC
>CABQCN010000151.1 GCA_902462635.1 uncultured Oscillospiraceae bacterium | reverse complement strand
CGTCTCGAGCGCATCGAACGGATCGACGGCATTGCCCTTCGATTTGGACATTTTCTGTCCGTTCTCATCTTGTACGAGTCCTAGGACGATGACGTTTTTATACGGTGTTTCATCGAATATCAGCGTTGAAATTGCCATCAGTGAATAAAACCATCCCCGTGTCTGATCAACCGCCTCGCTGATGAAATCCGCCGGGAAATTTTCCTCGAAAATTTCTTTATTCTCAAACGGATAATGCCACTGTGCGAACGGCATGGCGCCGGAATCGAACCAGCAGTCGATGACTTCCGTAACGCGCGTCATCGCGCCGCCGCACTTCGGGCAGCGGATCGTGACGGCGTCGATATACGGGCGGTGCAGCTCAATGTCCTCCGGGCAATTATCGGACATTGCCTGCAATTCCGCAATCGAACCGATCGCATGCCGGTGGCCGCAGGAGCATTCCCAGATATTCAGCGGCGTGCCCCAATACCGGTCGCGGCTGATCCCCCAGTCCTGCACGTTTCTGAGCCAGTCGCCGAAACGTCCTTTTCCGATCGATTCCGGAATCCAATTGACTTTGTCGTTGTTTTTTATCAGCGCATCCCGGACTTCCGTCATTTTGATGAACCAGGAATCGCGCGCGTAATAGATCAGCGGCGTGTCGCAGCGCCAGCAGAACGGATAAGAATGCGTAAACGGGATGACCTTGAACAGCAAGTCTCTGCCTTTCAGCTCTTGAATGATCTCTTTATCCGCATCTTTGCAGAATGTGCCGGCCCACGGCGTTTCCGCCGTCATTTTCCCCTTGTTGTCCACCAGCTGTAAGAAAGGCAGCGAATAGCGCCGCCCCACCTGCGCGTCGTCTGCGCCGAACGCAGGCGCAATGTGCACGATGCCCGTACCATCCGACGTCGTGACATATCCATCGCAAGTGACATAATACGCTTTCGCGTCTACTTTTTTGAACGCAAACAGCGGCTCGTATTCCATCCCTTCCAGCTCACGGCCCGCGTAAGAAGCGACGATCTCGTATTCTTCCGTAATATTGGAAGAAAGCAAGTCTTCCGCCAGAATATAATTAGCGGTTTCCGTTTTGATTTCCACATAGGTTACATCGGGATTGACACAGAGCGCCACATTGGAGGGCAGCGTCCAGGGCGTTGTCGTCCACACGAGAAAATAGGTGTCTGCGGTATCTTTAACTTTCATTTTCACCGTAATAGACTTATCTTTGACATCTTTATACCCCTGCGCCACCTCGTGGCTGGAAAGCGGCGTTCCGCAGCGCGGACAATAGGGGACAATTTTGAAACCTTTATATAACAAACCCTTTTCCCAGATCTTTTTGAGCGCCCACCACTCGGATTCAATAAAAGAATTGTCGTATGTGACGTATGGATTTTCCATATCGGCCCAATACCCTACCGTATTGGAAAAATCTTCCCACATCCCTTTATATTTCCAGACGCTTTCTTTACACTTTTTGATAAAAGGCTCCAAACCGTACGCTTCGATCTGGTCCTTGCCGTCGAGTCCGAGTTCCTTTTCAACCTCGAGTTCCACGGGAAGGCCATGCGTGTCCCACCCCGCTTTCCGCAGCACGTGGCGGCCCTTCATCGTTTGATACCGCGGAATCATATCTTTGATGACGCGCGTGAGGACGTGTCCGATGTGGGGTTTCCCGTTCGCCGTAGGAGGCCCATCGTAAAACGTATACGTTTCCCCGCCTTCCCGAAGCTCTATGCTTTTTCGGAAGATTTCGTGGTCTTCCCAAAATTTTTCCGTCTTTTTTTCTCTCTCGACAAAATTCAAATTTGATGATACTTTCTCGTACATACATTCCTCCATCAGCCTATTTAAACCAAATTTTTGTACAAAACAGCAGAAACAGAGCCGCTGCGCCGAATAAAACGAGTCCCAATACGGCATACGCAAGCAGCACTCCTTTAATAATACTTCTTTTTTCGCGTTTGTCTATATCCACCGCCGTATTTTTTCTTTTTTCCTGATATCGGAGCTCCTCCTGCCGCCTTGCCACGCGGCGCGGCATTCCGTCTACGGACATGTCCGCGAGGATCCTTCCGTCGTCGTCATCATACACCTTACGTTTTTTCCTTGCCATTCGCACCCCTCCTTATTCCTGCGGATACAGATGGCACGCGGTAAAGTGCCCCGGTCCGTATTCTTTAAATACGGGCTTTCGTTTCGTACAGATCTCCATGCATTGCGGGCATCTCGTGCAGAACTTGCAGCCTTCCGGCGGATCGGCGGGACTCGGGAGATCTCCTTTTAAAAGGATCCGTTTCATTTTATAGTCCGGATCCGGCATCGGCACGGCGGAAAGCAGCGCCCGCGTATACGGGTGCAGCGGATTTGTAAAAATACTTTTTTTACCGCCCGTTTCGACGAGATTCCCAAGATACATTACGCCGATCGTATCCGAAATATGCTCCACGACAGAAAGGTCGTGCGATATAAATAAATAGGTATAACCGCGCTGCGCCTGCAGGTCTTTCATCAGATTGATGATCTGCGCCTGGATCGAGACGTCGAGGGCGCTGACCGGTTCATCACAAATAATCAGGTCCGGCTGCAGCGCCACGGCTCTGGCGATACAGATCCGCTGCCGCTGGCCGCCGGAAAATTCATGCGGATACCGATAATAATATTGCGTCTGTAATCCGCATTCCTGCATAATTTTTAAAATATACGCTTGGTACCGGTTTTTGGGGACGATATGGTGTACTTTCACTGCCTCGCCGATAATCTCGCCAACCGGCATCCGCGGGGGCAGACTGGAATACGGGTCCTGAAAAATCATTTGCAGTTTCGGCCGCAGCGTCCGCAGTTCCTTTTTATTTAAAGCCGCCAGATCGCGGCCCTGAAAGAGCACCTGCCCGTCCGTTACCTCGTGCAGACGCAGGATCGTGCGGCCGACGGTGGTTTTGCCGCAGCCCGATTCCCCGACGAGTCCCATAGTGGTTCCCTTTTTGATAGAAAAAGAAACGTCGTCGACTGCTTTTACAAAATTCTTCTTCAGCCTGAACTCGCCTTTCATCGGAAAATATTTTTTCAGATGGCGTACCTCCAGGATGGTATCATTCTCCATGGCGCTTCTCCTCCATCCCGTCATACAGGTGGCAGGCCGCAAAATGCGTTTCCGAAAACCGCAGCAGCTGCGGATATTCCCCGCCGCAGGCGGCCGTGCACTTTTCGCACCTGTTCTTGAAGTAGCAATGAGCCGGCATATTGATCGGGTTCGGTACCTGTCCCGGAATACTGTACAGCCGTTCGGCCGGATTGCCGACGCTTGGCTTGCTTTTCATCAGTCCGATCGTATACGGATGTTTCGGGTCATGGAAAATTTCCCGCACCGTTCCCTTCTCAACGATTCTTCCTGCATACATTACCGCGACAAAATCCGCCATTTCCGCAATGACGCCGAGATCATGCGTAATCAGTAAAATACTACCGTTCATTTTCGTGCGGATTTCGCGCAGCAAATCGAGAATCTGCGCCTGGACCGTAACGTCCAGCGCCGTCGTCGGCTCGTCCGCGATGATCAGGCGCGGATTGCAGGCAAGCGCCATTGCGATCATGATGCGCTGGCGCATTCCTCCGGAAAGTTCGTGCGGATAGGATCGATAAACCTTATCCGCCATGGCGATTCCCACCAGAGACAGCATTTCGATACCGCGCGCTTTTGCGCTTGCTTTCGTGGCGTCCGCCTCATGCAGTAAAACGACTTCATCCAACTGTTCTCCGACGGTAAAAACAGGATTCAGGCTCGTCATCGGTTCCTGAAAAATCATGGAAATTTCTTTTCCGCGGATCTCCAACATTTTAGAAAGCGGCATTTTGGCGAGATCGTAACAATTTCCATCCCGGGCTTGATAACGGATACTGCCGGATACGATTTGTCCCTGCGGCGCCTGTACAAGCCGCATCAGAGAAAGGGAGGTTACGGATTTGCCGCAGCCCGACTCGCCCACGACGCCCACGGTAGCGCCGGACGGAATATCATAGGAAACGCCGTTAACCGCGCGTGCGGTTCCCACATCCGTGTAGAAGAACGTATGCAGATCGTCGAACTCCACGATATTTTTCTCATCCCGCATTTTCGTGAGATAAACGAATTCCGGGACTTTTTTCCGTTTTTGTTTTTCAAATTGTCTGGTGATTCTGAGGTTTTCCTTTGCGATTTGCCGTTCTTCTTTGCGCGTCAAGTATTCGCTGTCTCCCAGAATCGCGTTCTTCTCTTTCTTTCCGGATAAAATACGCATAGAATCACCTCTTCATTCTCGGATCGAACGCATCTCTGAGACCGTCGCCGATAAAGTTAAAGCCCAGCACCGTTACAATGATCAAGATCCCCGCAGGAACCCACATATTGGGATAATTCGCCAGGATTTCCTGGCCCTTCGCCGGATCGGCCATGGCAATCATGGATCCCCATGCGGCATCCGGAAACGGAACGCCGAGGCCCAAATAAGAAAGCGTCGATTCGTAGAGGATAATGCTGCCGAGGCCGAGCGTCATGCTGACGATCAGCTGCGGCATTACGTTCGGAATGAGGTGTCTGCATATTTTGCGCCAGGCGGGAAGCCCGCATGCTTCTGCGGCCATGATATAGTCCTGTTCCCGCAGCATCAGGATCTGCCCTCTTACCAGACGCGCGGTCGCGGACCAGCCGATCAATGTCAGGAATCCCATTAAATAAAAAATCCGGTGTCCTGCGGCAATGCTTTCGATCGAATTCAACGTAGCCGACAAGATCAGCAGCATGGGAAGGCCAGGCAGGCAGTAAAACACATCCACGATCCGCATGATCAGCTGGTCCACCCAGCCGCCGAAATATCCGGCAAGTCCGCCCAGCAGTACGCCGAGCAC
>CABQCN010000150.1 GCA_902462635.1 uncultured Oscillospiraceae bacterium | reverse complement strand
CGTATTTCGTATACGGAAAGGATCTCTGGACGCTGCCGGATTTCCGGGGATGCAGCGGGGACATCTGGGCGGGGCAGCCCCAGTACAACGCCGTCGGCAGGCTGCGCTTTGTGTCCTATCAGAAAGACGGGGTGAAATATGCCTCGGAATATACGGATACCGATATCCGTTCTTCGGGAACGAGTTACGCGGACCTCGATTATAATTATGTTTCCGACTGCGGATCGTACCGGTATACGCTGCGCCATATTGAATTCCCGCAGAACGACGAGAACAGGACGTATTATACGCTGCGCCTCGATTTCTTAAAAGACCTGACGATAGAAGATGCGAAAAACAATCTGACGCTGTTCAGTTTTGACGGAAGAGCCGAGGCGTTTCATAAGATGAGTTACAGCGATGCCGCAGGAAATCGCGCGGAGAAAGATACGGATCGGACCCAGGGGTTCCGGGAACTGCTCGATATCGGGAAAGGAACGCCGTATTTCAGCTATTATGGTCTGAATAATAAAGAAAGCACCATTATGAATTTTGCCTATATCATGAAAAATTACGATATCGTGATCGGCGGCGCGCAGTGGGGCGGAAATTTCGTACTCCGGAACTCGTTTGCCGGCGGTCTGAACCTCGGGGAGCTTTCTTTGCTTGAGGATACGCTGGAATTCAAAAAAGGCGACCATATCTATCTGAACTTTATCCTCCTTCCGTGGGGGAACGGCCTGAGCGATACGGATACGAACGTACAGGGCGTCATTGAAGACTCCGTGCGCAATCCGTTGGTACTTACGGCTTCGAAAGGGACTGTGGTTGAGGACGAATACCTTCCGCGGATCTGCGCCGAGGGCGGCGCGGCGGAATTTACGCTGTCCGGCGGCCGGAACCGCTTTGCCGTCCGTGTGGACGGTATGGCGTCGATGTCGGGAATCTCCGTTCAGGAGGAGGTAAACGGCGCATGGAAAGAATATCAATTCAACAAAAAGGATTTCGACGGCTATCAGATTGTTTATAACGAAGACGGTACGTACAGCTATGTATTCATCGTCGAAATGGATGCGCAGGGAAGCCGGAGAACTTTCAAAGTAACGGGAAAATAATTTATTTTACACGAGGGGCATATGGAAGAATCGATCTTTTTAGTACAGCCCGGGATTTATAAATCCCAGGGAAGAAACACCATTACGATCAACGGTCTGGCGCTGGATTGCACCGGCTCCACGTTTGAATTTGCGGCGTTTTGCAAGGGAGACGTGACGCTTGGAATCTATGTGGACGCGCCGGAGGCGTATGAGAACCGGTTGTATTTCTCTGTTTATAACGACGGACAGCTTTTGCAGCCGCGGGAACAATACGCCTTCGGCGGAACCGGGAAAAGCGAATTCGTGATCGCGCGCGGTCTCGAGGAAGGGTACCATACGTTCAGCATCGTACGCCAGAACGAATCCGAAACGGGAGAATTCTGTATCAAATACATCATGCTGACAGGACGCCTGCAGACGCCGCCGCGCGACCGGGAACGTTACATAGAATTTATCGGCGATTCGATTACGACCGGAATCGGCAACCTGTACGCCCCGGAAACCTGGGATCCGCGGATCGATCAGAAAAGTAAAGTTTATCAGGATGGCACGCAGACGTATGCGCTGCTTGCGGCGCGGAAGCTGCGCGCCGATTACAGCGTGGTGGCGCAACAGGGCATCGGCCTGATCTGCGGCTGGCAGCCGCACACGATGCTCGAGACGTACGAGACGACCTGTTATCAGAGAAACCGCAGGGATGACTGGAATTTTATCCGTCAGCCGGATTTTGCGGTAATCAATCTCGGCTCGAACGACGCGGATAAACTTGAAGAAAACGGCAAAACGCCGGAGGACGTACGTGCGGGCGTTATCCGTTTTACCAATATCGTGCGTTCTCATTATCCTTCCGCCGGAATCGTTTGGGCGTTCGGGATGATCGGCCAGCAGATGTGCCCGTATATCCGGGCGGCGGTAGAAGATCTCGGCGGCGCCGCAAACGGCTGTTACTATCTGCAGCTGGAAAGCGATACGGCGGGCGGCGGAAGTCATCCGAGCCTGGCGGGACAGAAACGGAACGCAGAAATTTTATACGAATTTTTAAAGAAACTATATGATACGCAAAAATGAAAAGATTTTACAAAAAAGGGTTAATTTGCCCTTTTTTTTTCTGCTTTTTATTGTTATACTTAACTATCGGAAGGGGTTGATACCATGCTTGAAACAGGCATCAAGGGAAAACAAGTTCTGACGGTAGACCGGACGAATACGGCGGACGCCTATAAAAGCGGCGAACTCACGGTATTCGCGACGCCGGCAATGATCGCCCTGATGGAATACACGGCATCGCAAAGCGTGGCGAAAGAACTCGCGGACGGTCAGTCCACGGTAGGAACGCTTGTCAATGTGAAACACCTCGCGGCTACCCCCGTTGGGATGGAGATTACCTGCATCAGCGAGCTTGTAGAAATCGACCGGCGGCGCCTCGTATTCCGCGTTCAGGCATCGGACGCGCGCGGCGTGATCGGGGAAGGGGTCCATGAGCGCTTCATCATAGAGAAAGACCGCTTTTTAGAGAAAACTTACGGCAAGAAGGAGTAAAGGGAGTATGCCGGACTGTCTGAAATTAAAAAAATCGAATTGTAAAAACTGCTATAAATGTATCCGGCATTGTCCTGTCAAATCCATCCGGTTTTCTGCCAATCAGGCGCATATCGTCGATAGCGAATGCATCTTGTGCGGGCATTGCTTCGTCGTTTGCCCGCAGAACGCGAAAGAAATCACGGATGAGACGGAGAAGGCGAAGGTGCTGATTATGAGCGGCGACCCGGTATATATCAGCATCGCGCCGTCGTTTATCGCCAATTATAACGGAGCCGGGATCGCGGACATCGACCGGGCTGTCCGCAAACTTGGGTTCGCAGGCGCGGAGGAAACCGCGGTCGGCGCGGCAATCGTCAAAAAAGAATATGACAGAATGCTGGCCGAGGGAAATCGGGATATCCTGATTTCTTCGTGCTGCCATTCCGTAAACTTGCTGATCCAGAAATATTTTCCGCGGGCGCTGCCGTATCTGGCGGATGTCGTATCGCCCATGCAGGCGCATGCGATACATATCAAAAAAGAACATCCCGGCGCGAAAGTCGTTTTCGTCGGTCCCTGTGTGGCCAAGAAAGACGAGGCGGCCGCGTACCCGGGCATCGTGGACGCCGCGCTGACCTTTGAAGAACTTTCCGATTGGATGCAAAGCCGGCAGATCGAAATCGAAATCACACCGGAATCCGCGCAGGAGGGGAAGACACGCTGGTTTCCTACGACGGGCGGCATTTTAAAATCCATGGAACGCAGTGCGAAGGCGTATTCCTATATTGCCGTGGACGGCGCGGAAAACTGCATCGCCGCGCTGCGGGATATCGAAAAAGGCGGCATCCATAAATGCTTTCTCGAAATGTCTATCTGTGCGGGCAGCTGCATCGGCGGCCCCGTTATGGAAAAATACCACCGCACGCCGGTACAGGATTACATCCGCGTAAGCAATTATGCGGGAGAAGAAGACTTCAAAGCGGAGAATACGGAAGAGACGATCCGTAAGGTGTTACCGGCGCTTACGCTGGAAGAACCGGAGCCGACGGAAGCGGAAATTGCCGGGATTTTACGTCAGATGGGGAAAATAAAACCGGAAGATGAACTCAATTGCGGAACCTGCGGATACGACACGTGCCGCCTGAAGGCTGCGGCGGTATTCCGCGGCAAAGCCGATCTTTCGATGTGCCTGCCGTTCCTCAAGGAGAAAGCGGAAAGTTTTTCCGACAACATTATCAACAATACTCCGAACGGCATTATCGTGCTCAATGAGAATTTTGAAGTGCAGCAGATCAACCGCGCGGCACTGAACCTGATGAACTTGCAAAGCGCGGCCGGCGTACTCGGCGAGCCGGTCATCCGCATCCTCGATCCGAAGGACTTTTTGGAAGTGCGCCAAACCGGCAGGAATATCCGCGATAAGAAAACGTATTTTGCGGATTACCGGAAATATGTGGAAGAATCGATTCTCTATGACAGGGAATTCCATATTTTCATCTGTATCATGCGGGATATCACCGACCGGGAAACGGAACGCGAACGGAAGGAGAACCTCCGCAGCAAGACGGTGGAAACCGCAGACAACGTCGTGGAAAAGCAGATGCGGATCGTACAGGAAATCGCTTCTCTCTTAGGAGAGACCGCGGCGGAGACGAAGGTTGCGCTGGCAAAGCTAAAGGAGTCTCTCGACGATGAATGATTTTTGCGCCGATATCGGATACGGAAGTATGAATAAATCCGGGGAGCAGCTCTGCGGCGACCATGTGGAAATCATACAGAACGACGATGCGTGCCTGGCCGTGCTTGCGGACGGCATGGGCAGCGGCGTCAAGGCCAGCATTCTGTCCACGCTGACTTCCAAGATCCTGTCCACGATGCTGGCGGAGAATCTGCGTCTGGAAGATTGCATGGAAACGATCGCGCTTGCGCTTCCCGTCTGCGCCGAGCGCCATGTGGCGTACTCGACCTTTACGGTGATCCGCATTCTCGAAAATGAGGAAGCGGAAATCATCCAATATGATAATCCGTCCGTGATCTGCCTGCGCGGCGGCGCGGCGTATGATTTTCCCAGGACGGAACGCAATATCGGGGGAAAACGCGTCTATAGTTCGCGGCTCGCCGTGGCGGAAAACGATATCTTTCTGATGTTGAGCGATGGCTGCATTCATGCAAGCGAAGGGGAATCGCTGGATTTAAAATGGGACGTTCCAAGCATCACGGAATTTATGGAACCGTTTTCCGATGCCGGATTTACCGCGAAAACGCTTGCAACGATCTTGCTGGACGAATGCTATGCGAGATACGGCGGCAGCCCCGGGGACGATACCACGGTATGCGTCGTCAAAATCC
>CABQCN010000149.1 GCA_902462635.1 uncultured Oscillospiraceae bacterium | reverse complement strand
TGTTACAGCCCTTTTTGACCGCCTCTGTGACAACATCGTTCGTCACATCGAGGCATACGAGTATTTTTGAAATTTCCAGCTCCCGGGAGCCTGTTTTCAGACCGGGAGAATCCCACTCCTCCGCGAGCGCGATCGGCGCAAGTTCCTGTTCCAGGACAGCTATGACGTCTTTCACTTTCATCTCATCGTTTCCCCTTTTATAATCTGATCGATTCTTTCCACAATCTGCCTGCAGAGCGCGATTCTTTGCAGATCGCCGTCTTCCGGTTCCCGCTTCGCGCAGAGTCCCCGCAGTACATTCTCGTATTTACGCAAAAGCGCTTTATAATAAATGAAATCCTCTTCCGTCATCCTGCGGCACATGATTTTACCGGTATAGCAGTCCATCGGTGTGTAAAGTTCTTTCTGCTGCGTAAAACGCCCTTTTATTCCTGCATATACGTGCGCCCCATCGCATACGGCGCGTTCCTCTTCGATCCGGAAGGCATGTTCCCATAAAAATTTCCGCAGCTCATGTTCCGCCGTATTGGGCTGTAACAGAAACAAACGGGTTTCCGGGGAATCGTTTCCCCGCTTGCAAGAGGCCAGCCATTGCGCAAGAATGCTGCAAATGGTAAATCCGCCCATCCCCGCAATCACGATGGTATCGCATTCCCGCTCTGCGTATCCTTCCAGACCGGGACAAAGCAGCGTTTCGATCTGCGTCTCGCAATGATAGAGCGCAATATTTTTGCGGGCTGCCTCCAACGGTCCTGCCCGGAGATCGGAAGCAACGGCGCGCCTGCATTTTCCGTTCTGCACGCAGTAAATCGGCAGCAATCCGTGATCGGTGCCCACGTCGCCCATGCAGCCGCATTCCGGCATCATATCATATAGCATCTTCAGGCGCGGATTGATTTGACTTTGCGTAATCTTTGACATATCTCACAAATTCTCCGGCGATATCGTCCGCCGTAATCTTCCTTTTGACTTTTCCGTGCTCGAACAGCACCGCTTCGCCGTTTCCTCCAGCAATTCCGATGTCGGCGTTCGAGGCCTCCCCCGGTCCGTTGACCGCGCAGCCCATCACCGCCACATGGATCGGTTTCTCAAAAAAATTTTCCCGTTCGAGCGCCTGCAGCCTGCGTTCCACTTCCGTTGCGATGCCGACCAGATCGATCCGGCAGCGCCCGCAGGATGGGCAGGATATGAATTTTACCGTTTTGCCGCCGCCTAAACCGAGCGAATGCAGCAATTCCCGGCCGACACGGATTTCTTCGCAGGGATCGCCCGTCAGCGAAACACGAATCGTATCGCCGATTCCGGATAAGAGGACCGCGCCGATCCCGGCGCAGGATTTGACCGTACCCGCAAACGGCGTACCGGCTTCCGTAATGCCGACATGCAGCGGATAATTCCGCAATTCCGCCATTTTTCGATATGCCGCTGCCGTTACGCAGACATCGGAACATTTTAACGAAACCGCGATATCGGTAAAATCCAATTCTTCCAAAATCCGGATATGATTCATCGCGCTTTCCACGACCGCGTCGGCATTCGGCCGGGAACCGTATTTCAGCAGCAGCGTCTTTTCGAGAGATCCGCCGTTTACGCCGATGCGGATCGGAAGGCGGCGGTCTTTGGCGGCTTTCACAACGGCGGCGGTCTTTTCCCGGTCGCCGATGTTGCCGGGATTGATCCGGATTTTATCGGCGCCGTTTTTGATGCAGGCAAGCGCAAGACGGTAATCGAAATGGATATCGGCGACCAGCGGGATACGGATCGCTTTTTTGATCGTTTTCACCGCTTCCGCGGCCTCCGCATCCGGGATCGCAACCCGTACGATATCGCAGCCGGCTTCTTCCAGCGCGCGGATTTGCGCGATCGTGGCCTCCGTATCCCGCGTGTCCGTATTCGTCATGGACTGTACCGGTATCGGGCTGCCGCCGCCCATGGGGATCCCGCCGATATTGATTGTTCGCGTTTCGGTTCTCTGATACATATAATTTTCCGTCCCTAAGTTCGTATAATACGCAGAATATCGTTTCCGGCCACAAAGATAGAAAACAGAATCAGCAGCGCGAGGAAAATCAAAGAAACCACCGCTTCTTTCTCCGGCGGTACTTTTTTCCCCCGTCTGATCAATTCAATAAGGATAAATACCAGCTTGCCGCCGTCCAGCCCCGGAATCGGAAGGATGTTGAACGCCGCCAAATTTGCGCTGATCAAAGCTGCCATCTGGAACAGCGCAATGATGCGCGGGCCGATTTCAACTTTCGCCGTCACCACGTCACCCACTACGGTCGTCAGCCCGATCGGCCCGGACATCGCATCCATGCCGAGTTTCCCGGTAATCAGCCATTTCAGAGAATTGAATACGGATTTTACAAGCGATACGTTATAAGTCACTGCATTGCCGATGGTTTTGAAAAAATTTCCCTTTTCCACATACGAGAAACTGAATCCGTAAAGATACGGATCGTATCCCGCAAGTACGCTCTGTACGGTTTTCTCGCTGTATAGATTCTCATCGGTCCGCAGCACCTGATTATTCGCATCGTATTCCGTTTTGATGCAGACATAACGGTCCGCAGTATTTTCCGTTATCTTTTTGAATTCATATTTTTCTCCCGTTCCGTCTGCCCGGGCCATGTCGATCACAAGCATGCCGCCGTCCCAACCGGCTTTATACGTCCCGATATCGGCTTTCTGCTTTCCTTCTATTTTAAAAATCCGGATATCCATATTTTTTGACGTCTCATCGATATTCCGCACAAGTTTATATTTTTCTTTCCCGCCGTCTGCCTTTTTGACCGTGAATTCACTGTCTCCGGCGCCGTCCGCATATTTTGCCAGATTGAAATCGAGCGGATTATATACGCTGTATCCGTTGTATTCCGTGATGCTGTCGCCGGCTTCGAGTCCGACCATCGCCATCGGCTGATAGGCGGACACAACGCTGACTTTTCGGGTTTCATATCCGTTTGCCAGAAAAATCACGGTCATCACGACAATTGCAAGTATAATATTCATAAAAACGCCGGCAAGCAAAATAATGGTTCTCTGCCACCACGGCTTATTGCAAAATGCGCTGTCAGACGTTTCCGTCGTCTCTTCGCCTTCCATCGCACAAAAGCCGCCGAGCGGCAGGCAGCGGAGGGAAAATACCGTTCCCGTCTTTCTGCCGGTGCGCGAGAAAATTTTCGGTCCCATAAATATGGAAAATTCGTTTACTCTGACGCGGAAGATTCTTGCCGCGATATAGTGTCCCCATTCGTGGACGATGACGAGAACCGTCAGGATCAAAAGCATGATCACGACGCTCAGGATAATATTCAATACACTCATACCATACCTCCTATTGCGGCCCTGGCCCAGCTGTCGGCCGCAATGATTTCCTCCAGAGACGGATTTTCCCGGAACGGACACTCCCGGGAATTCAGATGCAGCTCCATCACCTTAGATATATTATACTGGATATCATTGAATTTAATATGTCTTTTTAGAAAAAAACATACCGCCGCCTCATTTGCACCGTTCATAACCGCCGGCATCGTGCCGCCCGCCGCCGCCGCGCGCATCGCGAGTGCCAGGCAAGGAAAGGTATCCGTGTCCGGCTTTTCGAAAGTCAGACTGCCGATTTCCGCCAGATCGAGCGGCTTCGTACAGGAATCAGCCCGGTACGGATAGGTCAGCGCCAGCTGGATCGGCACTTTCATGTCGGGATTTCCCATTTGTGCCATCACGCTCCCGTCCCGGAAGGTAACCATAGAATGGATGATGCTCTGCGGATGGACGACGACTTCGATTTCTGCCGGCGCCACGCGGAACAGATGCATTGCCTCGATAACCTCCAGCCCTTTATTCATCAGCGTCGCGGAATCCACGGAGATCTTGCTCCCCATTTTCCAGGTCGGATGACGCAGCGTTTCTTCCGGCGTGACATCCTGCAGGCTGGCACGCGACCTGCCGCGGAACGGTCCGCCTGAGGCCGTCAACAGGATCTTCCGCAGCGCCTTTCTGTCAGTTTCATCGTTTCCGTGCAAGCACTGGAATATCGCCGCGTGTTCGCTGTCTACCGGTAAAATACGGACGCCGCGCGCCGCCGCTTCCTTCATGACGATTCCGCCGGCCGCCACCAGCGTCTCTTTATTTGCCAGCGCGATATCGGTTCCCCTGCGGATCGCTGCCAGCGTCGGCTTCAAACCGATCATTCCCACAATTGCGGTAACGAGCAGATCCGCGCCGCAGGCTGCGACCTGCAGGAGTCCATCTTCTCCGTAACATATTTCCGGCCGGAATGCCGGCTGCAGCTCCTTCAAAAGTGTCTGCAGACGCAAGGCGGCATCTGCGGTCGCTACGCTGAGCAAGCCGACGCGGAATTCGGCGGCTTGCCTCGCAATCTGTTCCACATTGCCGCCCGCGGCCAGCGCCGTTATCTCGATATGCGGATTGTATTCCGTTTGCGGACGCGCGTTCAATTCCCGAATGACTTCCAGGGTCTGCGTCCCGATCGAGCCCGTAGAACCTAAAATGGCAACCTTCATCGATTTCACACCCCGCCGATTCCGCAGAAAATCAAGTAATAGTATACTACGGGAATGGCAAATAAATAGCTGTCGATCCGATCCAGGATGCCGCCGTGTCCGGGAATGATTTTTCCGAAATCTTTAATGCCCGCATACCGTTTGATCGATTCCGGTAATCACCCCGCTGATCGGATAATGGTAAAGCGAAAGTCCCCGGTACGCGCCCGTATACCAGAGCACAAGGCCGTAAATCGTAAGCACGGCGATATTCCCGGTAAGGCCGGCCACGCTCCCTGCGACTGTTTTATGAGGGCTGATGGCTTCGATCAGCTTCTTTTTGCCAATCGCCTTTCCGATAAAATAAGCAAAGGTATCCGTAGCCACCGCGCCGACCAGCGCCAGGAAGAAGAGATACACACCGCCGTTCAGTTCGCGGAGC
>CABQCN010000148.1 GCA_902462635.1 uncultured Oscillospiraceae bacterium | reverse complement strand
AGCTTGATTTACAAAAAAAAGCGACGCAGATCAGAAAATACATTATAGAAGAAGTATTTTCTGCCAAATCCGGCCATCCGGGCGGATCCCTGTCGTGCACGGATATTTTAACCGTGCTGTACTTCGACGAAATGAAAGTCGACCCTAAAAATCCGAAATGCCCCGACAGAGACAGGTTCGTACTGTCCAAAGGACACTGCGCGCCGGCGCTTTATGCGACGCTAGCTGTTAAGGGCTATTTCCCGGAGAAGGATTTGTATACATTCCGCAAAGCGGACAGTTATCTGGAGGGACACCCCAGCATGACATACGTTCCGGGCGTAGACATGTCGACCGGATCGCTCGGACAGGGCATTTCCACGGCCGTCGGAATGGCGCTTGCCGGTAAGATCGATCACAAAGATTACAGAGTATATTCCATTTTAGGCGACGGCGAACTGGAAGAAGGCCAGGTATGGGAGGCGTCCATGGCGGCTGCCCACTATAAACTCGATAATCTCACGGCGTTCGTGGATTACAACGGCCTGCAGATCGATGGAAATATCACGGATGTTATGAATCCGGAGCCGGTTGCCGACAAATTCGCGGCCTTCGGCTGGAACGTGATCGTTGTGGATGGACATGATCACAAACAGATTAAAAACGCTGTCGAAACGGCGAAAACCGTAAAAGGAAAACCCACCATGGTCGTGTGCAAATGTACGAAAGGCAAGGGCGTTTCCTTTATGGAAAACAATTACGCGTGGCATGGGACGGCGCCGAATCAGGAACAGAGAGACAAAGCTATAGAAGAGCTCGACGCTCTGATGGCGAAAATCGATAAAGAAATCGCAGAGGAGGCTTGAGGACAATGGGTAAAGTAGCAACAAGAGAAGCTTACGGAGCGGCATTGGCACAATACGGCGCAGATGAAAGAATAATCGTTCTTGACGCCGACTTATCAAAATCGACAAAAACAGACACCTTTAAAAAGGTATATCCCGAGAGGCATTTCAATATGGGCATCGCCGAAGCGAATATGATGTGCGTTGCGGCGGGCCTCGCCACGACAGGTAAAATCGTATTCGCCAGCACGTTTGCCATTTTTGCATCCGAACGGGCCTGCGAACAGATCCGCAACTCGATCTGTTACCCGAAGCTCAACGTCAAAGTCTGCGCGACACACGCCGGCCTTACGGTAGGCGAGGATGGGGCCTCCCACCAATGCGTGGAAGACCTGGCGATCATGCGGGCGCTTCCGAATATGATTGTACTGAGTCCTTGTGACGAAATTGAAACGAATCTTGCCATCAAAGCGGCGATCGACCATGATGGTCCCGTATATGTCAGGCTCGGCAGACTTGGCGTAGAGGCGGTCCACGATCCCGCTACGTTCAAATTCCAGATCGGCAAAGGCGTACAGATCAAAGAAGGCAGCGACCTTACGATCGTAGCAACGGGATTAATGGTACAGGAATCGCTGAAAGCCGCGGAAATCCTGGCTGCAAAAGGCGTCCATGCGAGAGTCATCGACATGCATACCATCAAGCCCATCGATACGGATATTCTTGTGAAAGCCGCAAAAGAAACGGGCTTTGTCGTAACGGTAGAAGAACACAATATCACAGGCGGCCTCGGCGGCGCAGTCTGCGAAGCGCTCTCGCAGAATTATCCCTGCAAGGTGAAAATGATCGGCGTAGAAGAAAAATTCGGCAAGTCCGGAACGCCTGCGGCATTGCTTGAGAAATACGGCCTGACCGCGGAAGCGATTGCCGAGAAGATTCTGCTTGCGAAGGAGGCAAAATAAATGGCTAGAAAAAAGATTTCAATGGACGGGAATACGGCTGCCGCGCACGTAAGCTACGCGTTTACGGAAGTTGCGAGCATCTATCCGATCACGCCGTCCAGCGTTATGGCGGAATTGACGGACGCTTGGTCCGCGACCGGTCTGAAAAATATTTTCGGAGACGAAGTAAGAGTAATGGAGATGCAATCCGAAGCGGGAGCGGCGGGCACCGTACACGGCAGTCTTGCCGCGGGCGCGCTTACGACGACGTACACGGCGTCCCAGGGCCTGCTTCTGATGATCCCCAACATGTATAAAATCGCAGGGGAACTGCTTCCCTGCGTGATCCACGTATCGGCGAGGTGCGTTGCTTCCCACGCGCTGAATATTTTCGGCGATCATTCCGACGTTTATGCATGCCGCCAGACGGGCTTTGCCATGATGGCGTGTACGAACCCGCAGGAGGTTATGGATCTCGGCGCGGTAGCGCATCTGTCGGCAATTAAAGGAAGAGTTCCGTTCCTGAACTTCTTCGATGGGTTCCGGACTTCTCATGAAATCCAGAAGATCGAAGCCTGGGATTACGACGAGCTGGCTTCTATGATCGACCAGGATGCGTTAGCGGCATTTCGTAAGAGAGCGCTGAACCCGGAACATCCCGTACTGCGGGGCAGCGCTGAAAACGGCGATATTTTCTTCCAGCACCGGGAAGCCTGCAATAAATATTATGAAGCGCTTCCCGCGATCGTAGAAGAGTATATGGATCAGGTCAATGCCAAAATCGGTACGAATTACAAGCCGTTTAATTACTACGGCGCGCCGGATGCAGACCGGGTCATCGTGGCGATGGGATCGATCTGCGACGTAGCGGAAGAAGTCATCGACTATCTGTGCGCTCAGGGAGAGAAAGTAGGGCTTGTCAAAGTTCGACTTTACCGTCCGTTCAGCGCGGAGAAACTGATCGAAGCCATCCCGGCGACTGCGAAGAAGATCGCGGTGCTTGACAGAACGAAAGAACCCGGTTCTCTTGGGGAACCGTTGTATCTCGATGTCGTTGCGGCGCTTGCCGTTAAGGGCGTGCAGGCGAAAGTCGTAGGCGGACGGTACGGTCTCGGATCGAAAGATACGCCGCCGCAAAGTATCTTTGCGGTATATGAGAACCTCAAAGCGGAAGAACCGAAAGCGAATTTTACCATCGGCATCGTAGACGACGTTACGAATCATTCTCTGGAGGAAAAACATGCGCCCGATACGGCGCCTCAGGGAACGATCAGCTGTAAATTCTGGGGACTCGGCGGAGACGGCACGGTCGGCGCCAATAAAAACTCCATCAAAATCATCGGCGATCATACGGATAAATTTATTCAGGCGTATTTCCAGTATGACTCAAAGAAAACGGGCGGCGTAACGATTTCGCACCTGCGCTTCGGAGACAAGCCGATTAAATCTTCCTACTATATCACAAAAGCGGATTTCGTGGCTTGCCACAACCCGTCTTATATGGTGAAGGGCTATAAAATCGTCAATGATGTAAAACCGGGCGGTACGTTCCTCCTGAACTGCCAATGGACGCCGGAAGAAGTCGAAAAGCACCTGCCTGCGGAAGCGAAGAAATACATCGCAGACAACGATATCAAATTCTATATCGTTAACGCGATCGATAAAGCCAGAGAGATCGGAATGGGCAAGCGTACGAATACGATTTTACAATCCGCGTTCTTTGCGCTTGCAAATATCATGCCGATCGACAAAGCGGTGGACTATATGAAAGCGGCTGCCAAAAAGT
The DNA here is from genome assembly GCA_902462635.1 of uncultured Oscillospiraceae bacterium. Lineage (GTDB taxonomy): Bacteria > Bacillota > Clostridia > UBA1212 > UBA1255 > Egerieisoma. The sequence goes on along the minus strand of CABQCN010000148.1, from coordinate 1,416 downwards.
CGTATCTGAAGAAGGGCGAGGCCGTCGTGGAAATGAACTATAAAGCGATCGATGCCGGTGTCGACGCGATCGTGAAGATCGACGTTCCCGCCTCCTGGAAATCGCTGACTGCGAAATCCGAAGCGCGTGAAGTAAAGAGCAGCTGCCCCGAAATGAAGAAATTCGTCAAGGAAATATTACAGCCGGTCGGCCTGATGCAGGGCGACGCGCTGCCGGTTTCCGTATTTGAAGAACGTGCGGACGGAACGTTCCCGCAAGGCTCCGCGGCGTTTGAAAAACGCGGCGTTGCGGTCGATGTGCCGCAATGGATTCCGGAAAATTGTATCCAGTGCAACCAGTGCGCTTACGTCTGCCCTCATGCTACGATCCGCCCGTTCGCAATGAACGCGGCTGAGGCAGCCGCGGCGCCGGATGCAATGCAGAAGGTTCAGATGAAAGGCAAGGGCTGCGAAGAATATACTTTCGCAGTGGCAGTCAGCCCGCTTGACTGTATGGGATGCGGCCTCTGTGTCAACGTCTGTCCGGCAAAAGAAAAAGCGCTCAAGATGGTTCCGCAGGAATCGCAGCTTGCGCAGCAGGAAGTATTCGATTACGCGGTAGATACCGTTACGAAAAAACCGACGTCTTTCAGCGATTTCTCTGTCAAGGGAAGCCAATTCAATCAGCCGCTGCTCGAATTCTCCGGCTCCTGCGCAGGCTGCGCGGAGACCTCCTATGCGCGTCTGATTACCCAGCTGTTCGGCGAACGGATGTATATCTCCAACGCGACGGGCTGTTCTTCCATTTGGGGCGGTTCCGCGCCGGCCACGCCGTATACGGTAAACCGTGAATCGGGCTGCGGGCCGGCATGGGCAAACAGTCTTTTCGAAGACAATGCGGAGCACGGACTTGGTATATTCCTCGGACAGAAAGCCGTCCGCGACAGGTTGATTGCCTGTGTCGAACGGATTGCGGCGAAAACGTCTTCGGAGGAGCTGAAAGCGCTTTGCGCTTCGTTCCTCGATACGAAAGACGACGGCCAGGCGAATGCGGAACCCTGTCGCAAGCTGCTTGCGAAACTCGAGACAATAGACTGCGACTGTGCGGAACGCAAAGAAATCCTTGCGAATCAAGAATTCCTCGCAAAGAAATCCGTCTGGATTTTCGGCGGCGACGGCTGGGCGTACGATATCGGGTTCGGCGGCCTCGATCATGTAATTGCATCCGGTGAGGACGTAAATATCATGGTATTCGATACGGAGGTTTATTCCAATACGGGCGGCCAGGCTTCGAAGGCGAGCCAGCTCGGCCAGGTTGCGCAGTTTGCCGCGGCAGGAAAGGCAATCGGCAAGAAGAACCTCGCGGAAATCGCAATGTCCTACGGTTATGTCTACGTGGCGCAGCGCTTTTCGCCAAGAGCCATATTAAAACACCTCC
>CABQCN010000147.1 GCA_902462635.1 uncultured Oscillospiraceae bacterium | reverse complement strand
GCTGCGGTTCCTTTTCCGCAGGCATTTTCTGCCGGAATGTATCGTATGCGTCGCGGATTTCGGTACGGAAAATCGGTTTGGAAAGAAAACAGCTGATTCCCGCTTCCGGGGCTTCCGGTTCGATACTGTTGCGGCCGTAAGCGGTGATCATGGCGAGCATTGGGTTTGGTCCGGCAATCCTCCTGATAAGGCGCGCCGTTTCAATGCCGTCCTGATCCGGCATTTGTCTGCCGATCAGGATGATATCGTAAAAATGTCCGGCGTGAACGGCGTCTTCTGTCTTTGCTACAGCTTCTTTCCCCGAACTTGCCAAATCCGTACGGGCGCCGGCTTCTTCCAGCATGGCAGGAACCTGCTCTCTCACGACAGGATCGCTGTCTGCGATCAGAATATTCAGATCTTTGAACGCGCTGGCTTCTTTTTTGTTCTTTTCGGATTCATCCCGGTCAGAGACGCGCCGGAAGGGGAGTGTGACCGTAAATAGCGTCCCTTCGTTTTTCTTGCTTGTAACGCCGATATTGCCGCCCATAAGCTGTACCAGATTATATACGATCGAAAGACCGAGTCCGCTGCCGACGTTGTTGCGGGCGCCTTCCGGGGTTTCCTGTTCGAAGGGGCGGAATATTTTACGCTGAAATTCCGCGGACATTCCGATTCCGGTATCCCGGATTCGGAACTGTATCTGGGATACGCTGCCGCATCTTTGCGTTTCCCGGATTTCGATACGGATTTCTCCGCCTGGCGGTGTAAACTTCAACGCGTTGGAAAGCAAATTCATCAGAATTTGTTTTATACGGAGCGAATCGCCGATATAATAACGTTCCAGCGGTTCCCGGCAATAGATCTCGTAAGAAAGACGATGTTCCTGCATCTGCGGGAACGTGATCTGGTTGATTTCCCGGAGGAGTTCGATAAAATCGAATTGTTTTTGCGCAAGTTCTATTTTACCCGCTTCGATTTTGGACATATCGAGAATGTCGTTGATGATCGAGAGCAAAAACTGCGAAGAGGTATCGATTTTACGGAAGCAATCCTGCAGCGCGCCGGGATCGTCCTGCTTCAGCTGCCCGATGGCGCTCATTCCGATGATCGCGTTGATCGGCGTACGGATATCGTGGCTCATTCTGGAAAGAAAATCAGATTTCGCTCTGTTCGCCTCTTTTGCGGAGGCCAGCGCGTCGCGGAGCAGCTGCTCCTGCCGGGTGCGTTCTATACGCTGCTTATCCGTTCCTTTTACAAGATTGATGGCGAGTACGTCTTGGTTGAACGGATTTTCTACATAGATAACATGTACGGTGATCCAGTGATACGCTCCGTCGATCCATTTCTCCTGCAGCTCCATAAATATTTCGCGTTCCCCGTCTGCGAACCGGCGTAGAATTTCTTCCCGCGCGAAAACAGCGGCAAACTCTTCCCGGGAGGAAGGATGAACCAAAGGAAGCGATTTTTTCACGAGTTCCGTATAGCTTCCCCGCGGCCGGAACGAATAGGGAACCTGATCTTCGATAAAACAATTATATGTGTTTTTTGTGAGATTGATACTCATAATCAAGGGATATGCGGTACAGATCGCGGCGCGTAAAGAGCGGTTCTCCATTAGCTGCTCGCGTTCCTGTTCCATTTCCATGCGTTTTATTTCCGTGATATCCGTAAACACCGCCTGAATCACTTCCTGGCCGGCGGTGTTTCTGATTTTTTCCATGACGACGCTGATCCAGACTTCCGCGCCGCTTTTCCGGAATCCTTTTCTGGTATAGGCGACGGTTTCTCCGTTTAGCGAAAGGCTGTCGATGATCCCTTTGATTCGTTCCTGATCTTCTGCCGGAACCATTTGCAGCGGACTTCGGACTTCTTTCCGGTATTCTTCTTCGGAGGAAAATCCGTAGAAAGTCCATACCGTACGGTTTACATTGATTATTTCGTGGGATTCGTCCGTCGTGAACTGTATGATTCCGCAGGGGACGGAATTATACAGCTGCGATAAGAACTGGGCCTGACGTTCGAATTCCTGATTTTTCTGCAGGAGCGCGTTTTTCAAATTCCGGTACGCCTCCCTGGCAGCTTCGACAGGGAACAGCTCGTCGTTTTGAAGGGCGGTAAACGGGGCGGAATTATGGATATGTACGACTTCCAAGCGGTTTGCATTCTCCCGGAAAACAAATGTGACGCGCTGCTGTGTCCGAAGGAGCAGCTGCGTATCTTTCCGCGACTGGAGCCAGCTGACCCCTTCGCATAAATAACAGCCATCTGCGATTTCCAGCGTTTCGTATTGTTCCTCGAACATATCGCAGGGAGAAAGCTCGTCTTTTCCTGCAAGAAACCAAGCGGCAACCGCCTCTTTGCCTTCCGCCTTTTGCTTTTCGCCGGCTCCGAGCCAGATGATATCGTCCGCAAATGTCGAAATTAAAAATTCTACGTCGCATTCGCAGAAATATTTTACCAATATTTCACTTGCAAACGCTTCGATTTCCTGTCGTGTCCTTTTCCCCATATTGCTGTATCTCCTTTGCGCGGTCCGAATGGGATTTCACGCGGTGTTTTACCGTAGAGCGGCTGTTCTCTTTCTCCATCGCGTAGTTCGTCAGCAGGATCCCGTTCCGCTCCACCTGCTGTTCGCGGACGGTGCGGTATCCTCTTTTTTCAAAAAATGGCTTCGCCGTGATGGATGCGTGCGTCGTAATTTTTGCAACCGGGTATTGTTGCTCCAACAGATCGCATAATTTGCCGGCGATTCCTCTGCGCTGAAACGATCTATGGACGTAGAGGCGATCGAGATACCCTGTGTCGCTGATGTCGCCGAATCCTGCAATGATTCCGTTTTCTACCGCGACCAGCGCATAGTGTTTTAAAAAGGATGCATTCCATTTTATAAGATCCGGAGTGCTCGGCGCCCAGGCGCAGCGCTGTTCTTCCGTATAATGTTGTATGCACACCGTATGCACCGTTTCGTAAAATAAACGGGCGGTTTCCCTGCAGTCATTCGGATGGTAGCTTCTGATTTGCATAATCCCTCTTTCCGGTCGTTTGCTGCGCATGAAGAACAGACAAAAATGATTTCTGCGTATTATGATAAAGAAAAAGGGAAGAAAAAGCAAGACTTCTTTGCCGCCGGTTGATTGATGACGATCAGGAGACAGTGTTACAATCTTCACTCTTTGCGGCCGCCGATTTCTTTTCTGTGGTTTAAATGAATTCCGATATGTCCGATCCCCAAAATCACAACCGCAATCAGCATCAAAATATTTTTTCCATAGATACCGAGAAGGAAAAAGGCGCATACCGGCAGCGTTGCGCCGGCTACCGGTACGCCCAGGAAACGGCTGTAAAAATCTTTCATTGTTTTTCCGCTTCTGAAATATCGAATCCAATAGGCTTCGTACAGAAGCATTAAGGCAATGGCAGCAGCCAGCCACACGGACCATACAGACCAGGCCCGAATGTTGAAATCAGTAAAAATCAACGCCGTACATGTTACCAAAGCTTCTCCGGCACGCTCGAACAGCAGCAAAATTTTATTTTCGTTCCCAGCGTATTTTTTATAGTCTGCGGGTTGATTCTTTGTCCAAAGAATATTCGGCACCGTTAGCATCGCCAGAAAGATCAACCCGATATAGGAAAAACCGAAGTGCATCGATTCCACCTTCTTTAACAGCAAGGCCGCGCGCGGCGCAAACGGTTCCATTCCTCTTTTGTAATACAGGTAATATGTTCTGTGCGGACATCGCCCGTAAGAGCCCAATAAATCTCTTTCTTTGTATGGTGATAACGGAAACGGCATTTTTCCTGGACGCGTTTTGATTTCTCGTTTTCCTCAAAGTATCCGCACCATACCGTGTCCAGATCCAACGTCTCAAAGGCATGGCGCATCAGTTCCTCGCAGGCCTCCGGAATCAATCCCTGTCCCCAGAAGGGAACGCCGATCCAGTATCCGATTTCCCCCTCGTTTTCAGGAAGTTCCATATTGCTTGCCGCGCCGATCATGAGACCGATACTACCGATCGCCTTATGGGTTTCTTTCAGGCATACCGCATAGGTTTCCGGTACTGCAAGCACATTTTTAATAATCTCTTTACTGTTTTCCACGCTGGTATGGACCGGCCACCCGGCGATTGGCCCGACAGCCGGGTCTTTTGCATATTCATATAAACACTCGGCATCCGATTCTAACCATGGGCGGAGAATCAAACGTTTTGTATACAATTCCATTTTCGTATATTCCTTTTCCCGAACTCATTTTTTCTTTCCGCGCGCGTATCGTTGTAAAAGGACTCTGCGGAATCTTCATCTATTGAGTATTTTTTGCAAGTGGGTAACGTCAAACAAATTTACCGTTTCAAATTTTCCCTTATAAAACACGGCCCAGTTATTGAAAACGCAGGGCAGTTCCTTTGCCTTTTTCAGAGAGTCTACGAGGATGAAAGAGGCCGGAATCCGATGCGTTTCGCAATATTCCTTTAGAATCTTAATGTTTTGCCAAACAAAGGGACATTGCATGTCATAATAAACGGTCAGCTCTTCGCTTTGCTTTTCCTGCGTTTTGACCGTTTGCGCAAACTCCGGCATTGTTCCGTCAAAAGAAAGCGCAAGCAATTCATAGCCATCCTTGGTCGTATCGACAACCTCAAAGCCAAATTTTTTCGCGAAGGATTGGTCTGAAAGCCATGCTTTTTGCTTTTTGGAACCGAGCATACAAACGCCGGATTTCCCGTTTTTTCTGGCGTCGGCCAAACAATATTCCATTAATGCCTTCCCGTACCCTTTTCCTTTGTAATCGCCCAAAACCCATAGACAATAAATATAATAATAGTTGTCGCCCGTGATCGGAACCCACGCTGTTTCGAGGGGCGCATATTCAATAAAAACCGTGGCTTTCGCATTCAGCTTTCTGAAGACATGTCCTTCCTTGAGGCGTTCGGAAAGCCATTGCCGTTTCGCCTCGATGCCCGGGTGCGCCTTTTTCCTGCGGATAATGCAGCATAAATGCTCGTCATTAAGATTTTCTGCC
>CABQCN010000146.1 GCA_902462635.1 uncultured Oscillospiraceae bacterium | reverse complement strand
GCGGCTTCGAGCGAAGGCGTGCCGTTTTCCTCCTTTTCGGAGATCGCATTGTTTCTGCTTGTTTTTGAGCTATTGAAAGAAGCGGGTATCCACATGCCGAAGAATATCGGGCAGACGATCAGCATCGTCGGCGGTCTTGTAATGGGAGAGGCGGCGATCCAGGCCGGCATTATCGGTGCGCCGGTCGTTATCATTATCGCATTTACCGCCGTTTCCAGCTTCGTGGTGCCGATGATCAGCAATGAAGTTACGCTTCTGCGCTGGATTTTTTTATTCCTTGGAGGCCTTCTCGGCGGATACGGCATCAGTATCGGCATTATTTGCCTGACGATCCATATCACGGGAATCCAGTCGTTCGGCTATAGCTTCTTCTCTCCATTCTTCCCCTGCCGCCCCGAAGATATAAAAGATACGTTCATCCGCGCGCCGCTCTGGGTGATGCGGACGCGTCCTACGAATATGGCGTCCGGAGATAAAATCCGGGAAAACACGCCGGTTCCGCCGGATGACGAATGAGAAGGGACGTGTAAAGATGAAAAAAAGATGGGTTTGTTTTCTGCTCTGTTGTTCCTGTCTCTTGTCTTTGTGCAGTGGCTGCGCGCATACCCACGCGAAACGGGAACTCGATTCGCTCGCCATCGTAATGGGAATCGCCATCGATAAAGCGGACGAGAAGAAAGAACTCGGCGCCGAAACCGCCGGCGGAAAGGATGAAAAAATTCTGCTGACGACGCAGGTAGTCCGGAATATCGCACTTAGTCCGAACAGCAGCGAATCGGAGTCTTCCGGCTCCGGTGATGAAGGGGATTTGGGACGGCCTTACTGGAACGTCCAGGTCGTGGGGTCCAATTTGCTTGAGACGCTGCGCTCCGCGATCCACATTACGAACAGGCGTCTTTATGTCGCGCAGAATCAGGTGCTCATTATCAGCAAAGAAATTGCCGGACAGGGGATCGCAAAGTATCTGGATTATTTTTTCCGCGACCATGAAACGCGGTATGATGTCAGCCTCATCATATCCGATGGAAAGGCCGGAGACATCCTGAATGTTGCTTCGCATCTGGAATCGCTTCCGGCGCAGGACCTGAGCAAGCTGATAGAACGGCAGGTCGACGACGCCCACGCGCCGCAGTGTACGATGTTTTCTTTTGTTAAGGACTATAAAATACCGTATAAATCGATGCTTGTTCCTATCGTACGCATCGTTCAGCCGGAGGACTCGGAAGAGCAATCGCCTTTTCTGTATGTCGCGGGGAGCGCGGTTTTCAAAGACGATAAAATGGTTGCGCAGCTCGATGAAAATCAGACGCGCGGCGCGCTGTGGATTCTCGGTCAGGTGCAGAACGGCGTCATTGCTCTGGATTATGAAGGGGAAAACGTCGCGATTGAAATTCTCGATGGATCAGGTGATTTTCGCGCGAAATATACCGATGGAAAAATCAAAGTGAAAGCGTCCGTAAAAATGACGGGAGTCCTCGGAGAGCTGCAAGGCTCGCGAACCGTCGATCCTTCCGTAATGGATGGCCTGAAAAAAGCTTGTGCCAACGCTATCGGAGATAAAATCCGTTCTGCGTTTCGGGAGATACAGAAAAATAAAGCGGACGTTTTAGGAATCGCAGAAAGCTTCTACCGCTACCATTACAATACTTGGAAAACGATAGCGGATGAATTTGATACGCTTTATGAGAATGCGGATTTTGAGGTCGAGGTCGAGACCGAATTGATCCGGACGGGTTCGCTGCTGAAACCGGCGGATGAGAACGGCGGTGAAACGTATGACTAAACGGCAGTTTGTTTTTATCATTGCGTGTTTTATACAAGGATCTTCCTTATATACGATGTATTATTATCATACGGTGGGCAACGAGACCTGGATTCCGCTGATTGCAGGCATACTGCTCGGCATGCTCATCGTCTGTTTATACGGCGCGCTTTGTGAAGCCCATCCGTCTTCCGGCCTGATCCAAATCAATGAGGAGGTTTATGGGAAAATCCCCGGTAAAATCTTATCGTTTCTCTATATTTATACCTTTCTCGTTTCGTGCTCGCTGACGATGCGGGAGACCGGACAGTTCGTAGCGGGGGATCTGCTGATGGAAACGAATTGGGTTTCTATTCTTCTCGTCTTTGTACTTGCCTGCGCCTGGGCTTCGAATGCAGGCGTGCGGTATTTTGCGTCGGTCGGGACTTTTACGTGTATATTTATGTATATTTTTACGATCTTGCTGTTTTTACTGTTGCTGCCGCAGATTGAAATCAAACACCTGCTGCCGATCGGAAAATATTCCGGCGCGGACTATGCCAAATCGGTTGGGTTGTGTACCGCAATGCCGTTCAGCGAGCTTTCGATCCTGATGCTTCTCGTGCCGGAGCTTAAGACAAACAAAGAAAAAAAGGGCGTATGGAAACAGTTCGTTCTTGGAATTCTCGCCGGTTCGCCGTTTCTTATCATTTCTGTATTACGCGATACGCTGGTGCTTGGGCCGCTGCTGGATACGTTCTCCTATCCGGGTTATGAGGTCATTCGCCTTATAAATTATAATGTTTTTTCCCATATCGAAAGCCTATACGGAGCATTGCTGATTTTTCTTTTATTTTTCAAGAGCGCCGTTCTTTTTTACTGCATTACAAAAGCCTTTGCCCAGATTTTCAACTGTCAGAAAAATATCGTTTTTACGGCGTTTGCCGCCGGGCTGACGATGCTCTGTACGCAGCAATTATGCAGTTCGAATATCGTACTGTTAAATTTGGTGCTGCGCCGGATTCCGTATCTTTTACTCGCGGTACAGGTCGGTCTGCCCGCCGTCACGCTCGTTGTTTCTAAAATAAAAAAATCCGTAAAATGCAAGGCAGGTGGCGTCAAGTGTGGATGAGCATTCTAGCCGTAGCCGTTACCGGCATTTTAGAATTCTTTACGCTGAAAACGTATCGGGCGTTCAACGCTCTGCCGGAACACGTGAAGAAATATAATTACCGCGTCCTGTGGATTTCCGTGGCGGTGATCCTCGTACCGCTCCTGTTGGGCGCGTTCGGCGTTTCTCTGCCAGGCTTATTGTGGATTCGATAGCGGCTTTTCCGCGAGACAAACAAACAATTTTGGAAAACGGAGCGGAAGGTCTCTCTTGCAAAAATTTGTATGATTTGGTAAGATAAGGTTGTTATTGATCATGTTTAAATGTGCGGAATTTTGCATATAAATAGTTATCATTCAAGGCATCGGAAATACGGGACCGGAAATAAGGACAGCGGGGTGTAAAACAAATGAGAAAAAGCCAGATTATAACATTGATTATTTTATTTATTGCAGTTAGTTTATTTATATGGATCGGCGCGTGCGGCGATAAGAAAAGCAATCCGCCGGATCCCGGCGCGACGGTGAAAATCAATTCTCCGGGGTCGGAAACGCCGACGCCGGAGCCGGGGGATGGCACGCCGGATCCGCAGGCGACGCCGACGGCGGAGCCGGGCGCAGCGAAGCCGGCCGTTGATTTTACGCAGGTCGACGGCCTGAAGACGGCCGAGCTGCCGCTGGACGTATCGTTCACGGATTACACCTTTACGGATGCGGCGACGAAAGGAATCATGGAGCAGAGTACATATATTCTTTCCAAGCCGGGGGATTCTTCAAAGGATATTTATATGACGTTCCTGCTGCATTATTCCGAGGCAAATCCGAGAGTGGAGAAGCTTCTCGACCTGGCAAAAGAGAAGAATGTAAAATTTACTTTTTACCTGTCCAGTATGTATCTGAATGACGAACAGAATCTAAACCTTATCAAGAGGATGCATGACGAGGGGCATACCATCGGTACGAGAGGCGATAAAGCCATCGATCAGCTCACGGCCTCGTCGAATGCGCTTTACGATTCCCTGTGGGCCATGGAAACAAAGTACCAGTCGATTTTCGGCGCAAATGAAAGAATGCATTTCTATGCGCCCGATAAAGTCTCGGAGCGGAACATGAAGCTGGCGAACCTCATGGGATATACCGTCACGTTCAAACTCTGCAATTTCGTAACGGACAGCGGATCGCGGCCGCAGACTTATAACGGCGTGGTATTTCAATCCAGCGACATCACGGACGACTTGGTCGCGCAGGTAACCGGATATGTGGGATGGGGCCAATCGGAAGAATACACATTCAAAGGTTTTACGAAATAAAAGATCCGAAAGGAAGCAATCGATTATGATAAAAGCAGTATTGACGGTCATCGGGTGTGACAAGGTCGGCATCATCGCGGCCGTTACAGGATATCTTGCAAAAGTAAATGTCAACATCCTGGATATCAGCCAGACGATCATGGACGATCTTTTTACCATGGTCATGCTCGTCGACGTTTCGGCGGCAGGCGAACCCTTCAGCGTTATCGCAGGCAAGATGAAAGAAATGGGCGCGGAACTCGGACTCCAGATGCAGCTTCAGCATGTGGACATCTTCAATTCCATGCATAAAATATAAGGCGGTGGAAGGATGTTCATACCTGCAGACGAAATTACGCAGACAATCAGAATGATTTTAAAAGAGCACCTCGACATCCGAACCGTGACAATGGGGATCAACCTGCTCGATTGCGCGGCGGACGACATCGAAGAAAAGTGCCGTAAAATATACGATAAAATTACGAAAAAAGCAGAATCGCTCGTCAAGACGGCCTGCGACATCGAGACGGAATACGGAATCCCCATTGTACACAAAAGGATCTCCGTAACGCCGATCGGCTTGCTCTCGAACACGGATCTCGACGGATGCGTCAAAATCGCGGAAACGCTCGAAAGAGCCGCCGACACCGTAGGGGTAAATTTCATCGGAGGCTTCTCCGCACTGGTGCACAAAGGATATACGGAAAGCGAACAAATGCTCGTGAACGCTATTCCATACGCCCTCCGGGCGACTTCCAAGGTTTGCTGCAGCGTGAACGTCGCGACGACAAAAGCCGGCATCAACATGGACGCCGTGCGGGATCTCGGCGTATTGATCAAAAAATCCGCCGAATTGTCGGCGGAAACCGGCGGTTCCG
>CABQCN010000145.1 GCA_902462635.1 uncultured Oscillospiraceae bacterium | reverse complement strand
GGATCCGGCCGCGACAAAAAGATATTCCGTAATCAGAACCGCTTGCGTGAGGTATTTATAGCGCGAGTAGAATTTGCCATCATACAGTACATATTCCTGTATTTTCCCGGGGTTTTCCGGCCCATCGTCTAAGAAATCCGAAATCGCATACGTTCCGTCCCCGAAGGCCTTCATAACCTTTTTTGTAAAAAGACGCGACAAGCCTTCAAATCCGTTGTCTTTTATCCTTTCGCGTATTTTTTCCAGAATCGCCGCATCGCGTTCTTCCGTATTTGTAAACGCTCTTGTAAACGTATAGTCCTCCGGATGATACGCGCCGCCGCTTGCCGGATTGAGTCCCATCATCATCCAATGCGTCAGCGGCGTGTTCATCAGCGCCGCTTTCTCCCGATCCAAATGATATTCATAGAAATAAGACTCGAAAGAGACCTGGAAGATCAGAAAACATCCGCAGATCACGGCCACGGCGGCGCAGGCCTGCCGGATTTTACCGGACAGGAACATGTCAATGAGGACGGCCACCGCCATGATCATCACCGTAAATTTAATCGCGGCGCCGCATGTAATCGTAACTGCCATTGCAATATAAAGCAGCTTCCGTTGATTCCGGCTCAGATGATCTCCGTTTTTCAGACATAAATAAAGATAGAAAAAAAGCACAGGAAACAGCAGCGATAGCGCATCCGTGTAAAATGCGGCTGCTAAAATATAAAACGGCGGGGAAACCAAAAAAAAGAAGAGGCACAGAACGCCGCCGGCAGGGCCGGCGATTTTCTTCGCCGTGAAATACGAAACGAGAATCGTCAAAGTAATCAGCGCGCCGTTCAGAAATACGCCGACCATAAAATAATCTGTGATTCCAAAGAATCGGGCGCCTTTAAAAAATAAAAACAAGAATGCCATCGCCCCGAGGTTGTTCGGGAAATAATGATAATACTCATAATAATCCGGGAACGATCCCGTTTCGGCCCACTGCGCCGCACCTCGATATACCGCTGCAAAATCGAATGCGGATTCAAAACGCAGGCGGAATCCCAGATACACCTGTATGATAAAAAAAACGCCAAGAAGCAACGGCAGAATAATTGTCTCATAGTTTACCAATCGTTCCGCATACTTCCGGATCCAAATGCAAAGCGCAGCGGAAAGAAGCGCAAATAGGCAAACAAATGTAAATAATAGAAACAGATTATATTCATAGCCGATATTGCAAAACAGGATGCCCAGCGTCAAAAAAGTGAACAGAAATAGGAAAACAACGTAAAAAACTACCGTTACGCCGTTTTCCATACGTCCGGCCAGCGTGCGGCGCGTTTCTCCAGCACTCATAACACACTGAATAAGAGATCTCCGTATGTAGGATACGGATAATATTCCGCAGGCATAATTTCTTCCAGAAAATCGGCAATTTTGCGCACTTCTTCCATATCCGGCAATATCGCGTCCCGTAAATAGCACGCGGTATCCAGCAACGTTTTCTGTTCCCGAATCGCCGCGATATCTTTTGCAAGGATTTCGGACCTCTTATAGAATGCCGCCGCCGCGTCCGACATTTGGCGGAGCAACTCCGTTTCCGCGCCGCAATCCGCATTTGGCAGCGCCGCACGGAGGGAAACAACGGTATCGCCGACCACTTTGATCGCTTTCATCACTGCGGGGAAAATTTCTTTTCTCGCCATTTCCGACATCGTATTCGCTTCGATATGTACGACTTTGCAATAATTGTCTAAAAGAATCTCATATCGGGATCGAAGCTCTGCTTCCGTAAAAATACGGTGTCTTGCAAATAATTCTATATTCTCGCCGCTGATAAAATACGGAAGCGCATCCGGTGTCGTCGGCAGATTCAAAAGACCGCGCCGCGCCGCTTCATTGAGCCACTCCTCCGTATATCCGTTCCCATTGAAGATAATCCGTTTATGGTTCTTGATCGTCCCCTTGATCAGCTTATTGAGCGAAGCCGTAAAATCGTCCGCCGCTTCCAGGGTATCGGCAAATTCCATTAATACGTCCGCAACGATCGTATTTAAAATCATATTCGGGCAGGAAATGGACATAAACGATCCTGGCATCCGGAACTCGAATTTATTTCCTGTAAAAGCAAACGGCGACGTTCTGTTGCGGTCGGTATTGTCTTTCGGGAATTTCGGCAGCGTGTGGACGCCGATTTCCATGTCGACCCTTTCCCGTCCGGAATAGGCGCTCCCTTGCTCGATCGCCTCCAGAATTTCCGTCAATTCGGTTCCCAGAAACATTGAAATCACTGCCGGCGGCGCTTCGCTTGCGCCGAGCCTGTGATCATTTCCTGCAGATGCCGCAGAAATCCGCAGCAAATCCTGGTGCTCGTCGACCGCCTTAATCACCGCGCATAAAAACAACAAAAATTGCGCGTTTTCATGCGGAGAAGAACCAGGTTCCAGCAAATTAATCCCACTGTCCGTACTGAGCGACCAGTTGTTATGTTTGCCGCTTCCGTTCACGCCCGCAAACGGTTTCTCGTGAAGCAGACAGGCCAGTCCCTGCCGCTCCGCGACCTTTTTCATCCTGTCCATAATCAGCTGATTGTGATCCGTTGCAATATTCGTATTGCAATAAATAGGAGCCAGCTCATGCTGCGCCGGAGCGACCTCGTTATGCTCCGTTTTCGACATGATGCCCAGCTTCCACAATTCTTCATTGAGTTCTTTCATATATTGTTTGACGCGGGATTTCAGGCTGCCGAAATAATGGTCCTCCAGTTCCTGCGTCTTGGGCGGTTTCGCGCCAAACAGCGTCCTTCCCGTATAAACAAGGTCTTTCCGCTTCAGGAAAAGCTCTTTATCAACCAAAAAATATTCCTGCTCTGCGCCCACCGTCGTATTGACGTGACGGACGGACGTGTTGCCAAACAGCCGCAGGATCCGCAGCGCCTGACGGCTGATCGCCTCCATGGAGCGGAGAAGCGGCGTCTTTTTATCCAGCGCTTCGCCGCCGTACGAGCAAAACACCGTCGGAATACAAAGCGTCCCTTCTTTAATAAAAGCATATGAGGTAGGATCCCAAGCGGTATAGCCTCTGGCTTCAAAGGTCGCCCGCAAGCCGCCGGACGGAAAACTCGACGCGTCGGGTTCGCCTTTCACGAGTTCTTTACCTGAGAATTCCATAATCACCTGACCGTCTGGCGTCGGCGATATGAAACTATCGTGCTTTTCCGCAGTAATTCCCGTCATCGGCTGGAACCAATGCGTAAAATGCGTCGCGCCCTTCTCGATTGCCCAATCTTTCATGGCATTCGCCACTACGCCGGCAATATCCGGATTCAGCGTTCTGCCCTCCGCCATCGTTTTTCTCAGCGCTTTGTACGTTTCTTTCGGCAGCCGCTCCCGCATGATGCGCTCGTTGAAAACCAAACTTCCGAACATCTCCGATATACTGCTCAAACACGATCCACCCCTTCCAATCATATCGTATTTATGGTATCGTAGTCTCCCGGAAATGTCAACCGGAAAAAACAAAAGCCGGAGCGCACGAATGCGCTCCGGCGGGTATTTTACAGAAAATCAAGACCATTAAAAATGGAAAGCCGCACGCAGATCTTTGATCTCTTCCTCCGTGATGGCAACGATATCCCCCAGTACCTTTGAAGAAACGATAGCCTTCGCGCTGTACTCCATGACTTCCAGTTTATCGAAAGCGTTGATCAGGCTCGTTCCCGTGACAATGACACAGTCGTTTTCCGCAATCAGAATCGGCGTCATCGGTTCGAACATATCCGCCACCATATCAGGCTGCATGAAGCTTGCGCCGAACGGAATCTTTTTGACATCCCGCAGCATGATATAAGATTCCGGGATCGTCCGCGAATCAAATTCGCAATCCGTCACCGCAAAGGTCATGACATAGGGCGCATGCGCAATGATAATAGAATGAATATCCGGATGCTTTTCATAAATCTTTTTGTGCAGGAGCGCGGAACGAGAAGGAACCTTTCCCGCTTCCTTCCAGTCGCCGACGATCCGTACGAGATCCGATTCCTCCATATATTTCCGGTCTTTAAAATATGGAGTAATCAGGAAAGACCCATCTGAAAGGCGCTGGGAAAAGGTCCCCTGCGTACTGGTAAACAGCTGCTGGTCGTAAGCTCTTTTGATCAGCGTGCACATTTCACGCCGTGCTTCGCGCTCTTCGCTGCTGATGGATTTATTTACGAATTCATCCATATTTACATGCTGTTTTTCTTTGGAGATCCGGATATATTTATCGCTGAGCGGATGGATGCTGCCGATTTTGGAGGCCTCGATCTGCAGGCGCGCGCAATAATCCAGTGTTTCAAACGACATGAATGCCTTGAACAAGTCGGAAGCTCCCACGAAGACGCCGTGATTTTCCAGCATAACGACGTTATTTCCCTTTTGGAACTCACTCGTTACTTTGATACTGAGTTCTTTGCTTCCGGGCACGTCGTAAACCGCCATGGAAACGTTTCCGCAGATCTCGACAAAATTCGGGATCAGTCTCGTCTCCGGAATTTTTCTTACGATGCTGAACGCCACGAGAGCAGGCGGGTGCGCATGCAAAATCGCTTTGATATCAGGTCTTGTTCTGTAGATTCTCTCATGTACCGGAAACTCGCTTGACGGTTTATGGATTCCGATTACCGTGCCGTCCGGTTTGACCTGTATGATATCCTTTCTGCTAAGAGTCCCCTTGTCCACAGCGCCCGGCGTGATCCAAATATCGCCGTTTTCATCTAAAATCGACAAATTCCCCCCTGATGTGGTCGTCATGCCGTATTGGTAAATCCGTTCCATGAGCATTACCAACTGATCAGCCGGATGCAGTAATTCAAAGTTCATGCTAACACCTCATGTCAAATTATTACCGCCCGGAGAAACTTCCCGGCGGCAAACGTATTTTACCAAATTTCACGGCGGATTACAATACGTCCTGCTTCCGCAGATCCCTATAAAAAGTGCCGGAATATTTCCCGGGAAATAAAAATCCGCGATCTGCTGCGGTATAATGGATCTATCATATCGGG
>CABQCN010000144.1 GCA_902462635.1 uncultured Oscillospiraceae bacterium | reverse complement strand
CTTGGTTCCCTGTATATGGCGTACGAAGCGCTTAAAAACAAATTGGAGCAGGAGGGCTTGTTCGATTCTGCCCGCAAACGGCAGATTCCGCGGTTACCATCCTGTGTCGGTATCGTTACATCGGGATCCGGCGCGGTCATTCGGGATATTCAGACGGTCATCGGCAGGCGTTTTCCGACGATGGATATCAAATTCGTCCCGGTGTCCGTGCAGGGAGAAAACGCGTCGCCGGAAATTGTCCGCGCGCTGCGGTACATCAGCGAGACAAAATGCTGCGATGTCGTCATCGTAGGGCGCGGCGGCGGATCCATTGAAGATTTATGGGCTTTTAACGAAGAAGCTACCGTACGCGCAGTTGCGGCCTGCACGGTTCCCGTAATTTCCGCGGTGGGTCATGAAACGGATTATACGCTGACGGATTTCGCAGCGGATCTGCGCGCGCCGACGCCTTCGGCGGCTGCGGAACTTGCCGTACCGGTCCTGCAGGAGCTGCGGGAGGATCTCTGCCGGTGCAGGAGTAAAATCGCATCGCTTCCTTTATCAAACTGCAGCATCAAGCGGATGGAACTGGAACGACTGAAAAAGAGCCGGTTTTTCACCAGACCTTTGGAACGGATCGAAGCCGAAAGCATCGCGCTGGATCAGGATTTTGGAGCGCCTGGCGCATCGCCTGTTCCAGGACCGGGAGAAGACGAAAATGCTTTTCGCGCATCTGTCCGCGCTGAGTCCGGAGGCTATTTTAAAACGCGGATACAGCATCGTTTATAAAAAGAACGGCGCCGCCGTAATGTCCTCCGTTGAAGTGGAAAACGGAGAACAAATCGAAATACATACTGGAAACGGCCGGTTTGCGGCGAGAAGGGAAGATAAAACAGCGGAAAAATAAGGAAGGCGGATAAAAATATGAAACAAGAGATGACTTTCGAAGAAGCAAGAGAAAAGATCGAGCAGATCATTCAAAACATGGAAGCCGGAAATCTGCCGCTGGAAGAATCGGTTTCGCAATTCGAAGAAGCGGCGCAGCTGGTAAAGTATTGCCAGAAAAAATTGGACGGCTATCAGAAAAAAATCGAAACGATCACATTGGAAGCGGATGATAAAAATGAATGAATGCTTTTTGGAAAAATTAAATCGAGATGCGGAACTGATAAACGCGTATCTGGAACGCACGGTATCTATCCGGGACAATCTGCAAAAAGTGGTGTATGAGGCAATGCGTTACAGCCTGCTGGCGGGGGGAAAGCGGATCCGTCCCGTGCTGGCTCTGGCCGCGGCGCGAATTTTCGGAGAACCGGAACCGCATATCGTGCCGTTTGCCTGCGCGATCGAAATGATCCACACGTACTCGCTGATCCACGACGATCTTCCGGCGATGGATAACGACGATTACAGGCGCGGCAGATATTCCTGCCATAAACAGTTCGACGAAGCGACTGCGATCCTTGCCGGGGACGCGCTTTTGACAATGGCATTTGAGATCGCAGCAGATGGCGCGCTGGCGCTTCCGGATCCGGCCAGGGGCCTCAAAGCGCTTCGGCAGATTGCGGTATGCGCGGGCACGGAAGGCATGATCGGCGGGCAGATCGTGGATCTCGATGCGGAGACGCTCCGGATCTCCGAATCCGAATTAAAATACCTCTGCGAAAGAAAAACGGGGGCGCTGCTTCGCGTACCGGTTCTTGCGGCCGCGTATGTCAGCGGGAAGGAAGAAACGCAAGCCGCCGCTCTGCTTTTGGAATACGCGGATACCGTTGGCCTCGCGTTTCAGATCAAAGACGATATTCTGGATGTGGAAGGCGACAGCCGCGTTTTGGGAAAAGCCACAGGCAGCGACGCAAAAGACGGAAAAACGACATTCGTCACGATTTACGGAATAGAACAAAGCAAAAAAATATTAAAAACGCTTACGGATCAGGCGCTCTCCGCCTGTGAGAAGCTTCTGAACCTGCAAACCGGAGAACAGAAAAAAGAAGCCTGCGCTTTTTTGCGGGAGCTTGCGCTGTTTCTACTGGAGAGAACGTATTAATGCTCGAAAGAATCCATTCTCCGGAAGACGTCAAAAAATTATCCGAAAAAGAAAAGAAGCTGCTTGCGGAGGAAATCAGAAGCCGTCTTGTCAGCGTCGTATTGGAAAACGGCGGCCATCTGGCTTCGAATCTTGGCGTGACGGAGCTGACGGTCGCACTTTACAGTATCATCGACCCTTTTACCGACAAAGTGATCTGGGATGTGGGGCATCAGTCTTATGTTCATAAAATACTGACCGGAAGAAACGCGCAGTTCGATTCTCTCCGTAAAATAAACGGACTCAGCGGATTTCCGAAACGGAAAGAAAGCGAAGCTGATTGCTTTGAAACAGGACATAGTTCGACTTCCGTGTCAGCAGCGGTCGGCATGGCGCGGGCGCGCGATATCCGAGGAGAGAAATATAAAGTTGTTGCGGTAATCGGAGACGGCGCATTTACGAACGGAATGGTCTATGAAGCGTTAAATGATGCCGGGAGGATGTTTGGCAGCGTAGTATTTATATTAAACGACAACGGTATGTCTATTTCCAGAAATGTAGGCGGCATATCGAAATATCTCGGAAAAATCCGCACTGGAAAATCTTATATCCGCATCAAGAAAAACGTAAAATATGTGATCGGGAAAATTCCGTTTATCGGCAAATTTTTAGTGCGAAGAATCCAAATGCTGAAAGCGGCCTTCCGGATCCTGACGATCCCGGGTGAATGGTTCGAAGAAATCGGTATAAAATATATCGGTCCGATCGATGGCCATGATATTCCGGAAATCGAAAGAGGGCTGAACAAAGCGTTTTATATGAACCGCCCCGTCATCCTGCATGTGATTACGAAGAAGGGACACGGCTATGCGAACGCAGAGGCGAACCCCAGCGCATATCACGGCGTCTCTCCGCGGGAGCAGAAGAAAAAAACGTATCAAAGTTATTCATCGGTTCTGGCGGAGGAGCTTTGCCTGTTGGCGGAGCAGGATCGGGATCTTGTCGCTATAACGGCGGCAATGCCGGCGGGAACGGGTTTGGAGAAATTCGGCCGGCAGTATCCCGAACGTTTCTTCGACGTGGGGATTGCGGAGGAACATGCCATTACAATGGCGGCGGGGATGGCCGCGGCGAAAATGAAACCGTATGTTGCGATTTATTCCACATTCATGCAAAGGGCATACGACCAGCTGCTGCACGATTGCGCGCTGCAGGAACTGCATGTCGTGGTCCTGCTGGACCGGGCGGGTATTTCGGGACGCGACGGCAGGACGCACCATGGTATTTATGATATCGCCTATTTAAACACGATCCCCGGTATTTCCGTCTGCGCGCCATGCTGTGCGGAAGAATTGAAAGAAATGCTGCGCATCTCGGCGGATACTGCGATAGCGGGTCCTTTTGTCATTCGTTATCCGGCGCTCGATAATTTTTCCGGAGATTTGGCCGCTGTATTGAGAAATCCTGTTCTCTACGGAAAAGGCGCCATCCTTTATGAAACGCAGGGACCTGCGTCTTCGGAGAACATATTGATTTTATCCCTTGGGCAGATTACGGATAGCTGTATCAGAGCGGCGGAACTGCTCCGGAAACACTGCAGTGTTATCGTTTATCACGCACGATTTTTAAAACCGCTCGACGAAGCCGGCATTTTAAATTGTATTGCGGAGAAAAAACCGGCGGCAATTTTTACGGCTGAAGATGGCGTTTTGGACGGTGGGTTTGCTTCCCGGATCGCAATGCTGCTCGAACGGGAATCTATACCGCAATATTTCGAACCGATCGGCGTTCCGCCCCAGCCGCTCGAACACGGAAGCATCGAAGAATTATACCAAAAGATCAAAATGGATCCGGCGGGTATTGCGGAACGGATTTTAAACGTGCTTCGCAAAGAGAAAGGCGGCGCGCAACGGGAATGAGGCTGGACATCTATCTGACGGAAGATCATCGGTACGAAAGCAGGGCGCGCGCTTCCCGCGCCGTCAAGGAGGGCTGCGTGCGGGTAAACGGCAGAACCGTTACCAAGCCGTCCTATGATATCGATCCGGAGACGGATGCCGTTTTATGTGCGGCGGATCCCGTGCCGTATGTCGGCAGGGGCGCATTGAAACTCTTATATGCCTTGGATAAATATGCAATAAATGTGCATAATTTAAAAGCAGTAGATATCGGTGCTTCCACCGGTGGTTTTACGGAGGTGCTGCTGCAAAAAGGCGCGGCAAGCGTCGCCTGCGTTGATGTGGGGCACGGACAGCTCGCAGAGAAAATACGGGCGGATGCCAGAACCGCCGTCTATGAAGATACGGATATTCGCAGTTTCCGGGAAGGCGAGGGAACATACGACATCGCCTGCGCCGACGTTTCTTTTATTTCCATAAAATTGATTGTGCCGCATATTTACAGGCTGCTGCGAGACAATGGCATTGCCGTGTGCCTGATCAAGCCGCAGTTTGAAGTGGGGAGAAGCTTATTAAATAAAAAAGGAATCGTCAAAGACGCCGCGATGGCGCTGGAAGCGGCGAAAGAGACGGAACGATTTATCCGATCCGCAGGATTCACCGCGTCGGCGCTTTGCGCTTCCCCGGTCAAAGGCGGGGACGGCAATACGGAATTTCTCTGCGTCTGTAGACGAACGAAAAAATTTGATGTATAATGCATGCATAAAATGAATGTTACGGCGGTGCGGTATGACGGTTGGACTCCTGTATAACAAAAAGAAAAAAGAAAGCGTGCATTACGTCAGACTTCTGAAAGAAACGATACTGGAAATCAGCCGCCGGGAATCCGCCAGCGGTGAAACCTGGGACGTTATTGACAGCGCCGATTATCAACAGGAATCGATCGCCTCCTCCGCAGATCTCCTGATCAGCATCGGGGGAGACGGAACTTTTTTAAAAACAACGGCAATCGCCATCCGGCGCGACCTGCCGGTGCTTGGATTTCATCTCGGCACGCTGGGACTCCTGACGGAATTCGATAAAAATGATCTGGAAAAAACCGTACTCCGTCTCGTGAAAGGCGATTATA
>CABQCN010000143.1 GCA_902462635.1 uncultured Oscillospiraceae bacterium | reverse complement strand
TGTTCAACACGTTTAACATGGGAATCGGAATGGTATTGGCGGCCGACGCGCAAGATGCGGATGCAATCATAAAATATCTGGATTCCAAAGGAGAACGGGCCTATAAAATCGGATCCGTTGCGGATTCGCTTCCGGAAGGCGGCATGTGCAGGGGTACGCTTACCGTAAAATAAAAGGAGGATTCGTTTATGTATCGAATCGGCGTTCTTGTTTCAGGAGGCGGAACCAATTTACAGGCAATCATCGACCGTATCGAAGATGGCTATTTAAAAGACTGCGTCATTACGTCTGTCGTATCGAGCAAAGAAGGTGCGTTCGCGCTGAAACGTGCGGAGAAGCACGGAATTCCGGCGATCTGCATGGCAAGAAAATCTTATCGCGACGCAGATACCTACAGCAAAGCGCTGGCAGCGCATTTTCAGGCGGAACACACGGATCTTATCGTGCTGGCAGGATTTCTGACGGTTCTGAGCGACGTGTTTATAAAGGCGTTTGAAAATAAAATCATCAACGTACATCCCTCCCTGATCCCATCTTTCTGCGGAAAGGGGTTTTACGGGCTCACGCCGCATCAAGCGGCGCTCGATTACGGCGTAAAGGTTACGGGCGCTACCGTACATTTTGTGAACGGGGAGGTCGACGGCGGTAAAATTCTATTGCAAAAGGCCGTCTATATCGAAGAAGGGGATACGCCCGAAACGCTGCAGGCTAGAGTAATGCGCGAAGCAGAGCATCAAATCCTTCCGGAAGCGATCAAAATATTAAGTACGCAGAAACAAAAAGACGCGTCGCATACCGAAAATTTATTTTAATATATAATAAAGGAGAATCCCGATATGAAAATCTTAGTGATCGGCGGCGGCGGCCGCGAGCATGCGATTATAAAAAAACTCGCGCAGAGTCCGAAAAAACCGCAGCTTTTCTGCGCGCCCGGCAACGGGGGTATTTCCCAGGAAGCGGTCTGCGTGCCGTTTCGCGCCACAGACAAAGAAGCGGCCGTGGATTTCGCCGTGAAAAATCAAATCGATCTGGTTGTGGTAGCGCCGGACGACCCCTTGAGCATCGGCATGGTAGATGCGCTGACCGCCGCCGGGATCCGCGCCTTCGGGCCGGTGGCTGCCGCGGCCAGGATCGAATCGAGTAAAGTCTTTTCGAAAGGGCTTATGAAAAAATACGGGATCCCAACGGCAGCGTACGAAGTCTTTACGGACAGCGCCGCGGCGATTGCCTATCTGGAACGTTCCGGGCAGAAATATCCGGCGGTCATTAAAGCGGATGGACTTGCGCTCGGGAAGGGCGTAATTATCGCGCCGGATTTTGCCGCCGCACGCGAAGCGGTGCGCGGCATGCTGGACGAAGGTATGTTCGGAACATCCGGCCGCCAAGTGGTAATCGAAGAATTCATGACCGGACCGGAAGTGACGGTGCTTGCCTTTACCGACGGAAAAACGATCAAGCCAATGGTCTCTTCGCAGGATCATAAAAGGGCGTTCGACGGCGACCTCGGGCCGAATACCGGAGGTATGGGCGCGTTCTCCCCAAGCGTAAAATACACGGACGAAATTGCCGCGGTTTGTATGGAAACGATTTACAAGCCGACGGTTGCGGCGCTTGCCGCAGAGGGAATCCAATATAAGGGCGTGATCTATTTCGGCCTCATGCTGACGCCGGAAGGACCGCGCGTGGTCGAATATAATTCCCGCTTCGGCGATCCGGAGGCGCAATGCATCTTGCCGCGCCTCGAAACGGACCTGATTGAAATTTTTGAAGCCGTAATCGACGAGCGTCTGGACGCCGTAGATATCGTCTGGAGACCGGAAGCCGCGTGCTGCGTCGTTCTGGCTTCGGGAGGATATCCGGTAAAGTATCGCTCCGGTTATGAAATCAGCGGCATCGCCGACGCGGAAAAAGCCGGCGCGGTCGTTTATCATGCGGGTACAAAAAAGGAAGACGGCAGATTTTATACCGCGGGAGGCCGCGTAATCGGCGTTACCGGTCTGGGGAATACGCTGGAGGACGCGATCCGGACGGCGTACGAGAGCGCGGCGCACATCTCCTGGACAGACTTTTTCTACAGAAAAGATATCGGCAGAAAATAAGGAGCGGTCCGCATGATTATTTATGTGAAAGAAGACACGAACCAGAAACAGCTGGATACGCTGATCGAGTGGCTTAATAAAATGGGTGTGGAAGTGCACACTATGGCGGGCGCCGACAAGATTATACTCGGTCTGCTGGGTGATACGGAGAATGTGGACGTGGATCTCGTACAGGGTCTCGATTTTGTACAGAAGGTCGTTAAGGTCAAAGAACCGTATAAGAGTTCCAATCGGAAATTCCATCCGGACGACACCGTAATCGATATCTGCGGCGTCCGGCTGGGCGGCGGAAATTTTACGGCGATTGCCGGACCTTGCTCCGTTGAATCCACCCAGCAAATCTGTGAAATTGCAAAGGAGGTCAAAGCCGCGGGCGCTTCGATCCTGCGCGGCGGCGCGTTCAAGCCGCGGACTTCGCCGTATTCGTTTCAGGGGCTGCGGAGCAAGGGAATCGAACTTCTGCTCGAAGCAAAACAGCTTACGGGGATGCCGATCGTTTCTGAAATTATGGATATCGGAAGCCTTCCGGTATTCGAACATGTAGATATCATTCAGGTCGGCGCCCGCAATATGCAGAATTTTGAACTGCTCAAAGAGTTGGGACACACGAATAAAGTGATCTTACTCAAACGCGGCCTTGCAAATACGCTGAAAGAGTTTTTGATGAGCGCGGAATATATTATGGCAAGCGGCAACGAAAATGTAATCCTCTGCGAGCGCGGGATCCGGACTTTTGAAACGGCGACGCGGAACACGCTGGACGTTTCGGCGATTCCGCTTCTGAAACAAATGTCCCATCTTCCGGTGATCGCGGATCCGAGCCATGCTTCCGGTATTGCGGGTCTCGTGCGGCCGCTTGCGCTTGCCGCCGTTGCCGCCGGCGCGGACGGCATCATGGTGGAGGTCCACAATGATCCGGAGCATGCGCTTTGCGACGGGCCGCAGTCGATCAAGCCGGAAGAATTCCGATGTCTTATGGAAGATATGCAAAAAGTAAGAAATGTATTGTTCCCGCAAGAATAAAAGGCGCGAGCGGCATGGCTCCGATTTTGCGTTTCCTGATTGCCATGACCGCCAGCGCGGTGATCGCGCATAGCAGAAACGCAGCGCAGAGAATTGTAAGCGCGCCCTTTATACCGGTATATAATCCGCCAAAAGACGTCAGCTTTACATCGCCGCCGCCGACCGATCTGTTCAGGATATATGGAATCCCGGTGAGAAGCAGCGCGATTGCCATACCGCCGGCCATGTCGATGCAAAACCATTTGATTCGTTCCCCGTTTCCGGCGGAATCCGTTATTTTTGAAAAAGCTTTTCCGATCAAAGGAACAATGGTACTCAAGCTGATCGCGTTTGGGATCCGCCGCGTTCGTAAATCAAACCCCGCGGCCGCCGCAATGACCAATAAAAATAAAACATCATAAAATATCACCATTTTGTAAATCCTCTCCTCCCGTTGATTTTCAGTTATTATATCACCGCGGTCCTGGCTGTGCCATTTCCCGGGAAATAATGAAACGTAAAATATGAAAAAATAAAGAGTAAGAAAAACGTTGAAAGTACCGGGTACAGAAAAGCGCGCCCGGCGCAGCGGGGATCGGAATGATCTGCAAAAAAATCCAACCGATCCTGCTTTCCCGGTACTTAATCATTGAAACGACATGTTGCGGACATTACAAGGAGAAGTGAGCTGATCCAATGACAGACCGGAATCCGCCGGATTTTCCGGCAGAAGAATATCTATCCAAGATCCTGGGCTTTTGCTACCAGAAAGTGAATTCGAAAGAGGATGCCGAAGATCTCGCGCAGGAAATCACGCTGGAGGTACTCAAAGCGATGCGCGGCGGAAAACAGATCGAAAATTTGAACGCTTTTATATGGAGCGTTACGAATCATACGTTCTGCAAATGGCTGCGGGCCAAAAAGCACGGAAGTACGTCCTATCTGACGGAATTATTTGCATCCCCGGAAAATATCGAAGAAGACTATCTGCAAAAAGAACAGCGTCAGCTTCTGCGCCGGGAAATCGCGCTGCTTTCCGAAAAATACAGAGAATGCGTGCTTCTCCATTATTTCGATGGAATCAGCTGCGGCGAAATCGCCCGCAGGCTTGGAAAAAGCGCGGGAACCGTCAAATGGTGGCTTTATGATGCCAGAAGATTTATTAGGGAAGGAATGAGCACAATGAGAAAATATGGAGAAAAAAGTTTCCGCCCCGGTACTTTGAATTTATCCTGCCAGGGCCGGCCCGGATTGGATTGCGAACCGATGAGCTGCGTCAAAAGAAAATCAACCCAGAATATTTTGCTTGCCGCGTACCCGCAAGCGCTGACGATTGAAGACCTCTGCACGGAACTCGGTATTTCGGCGCCGTATATCGAAGATGAGGTAAACAGCCTGCTGGAAAACCAGCTGATGAAACCAATGGGAAACGGAACGTACCAGACTGATTTCGTGATTTTACCGGGAGATAACTGCAAATTAGGCGCCGATATTTACGAAGCGTGTTTCCCCGAATATTATCAAAATTTGATGGCGGTCCTGGAGGAAAACAAAGACGTATTATGCTCCGGACGATACAATACCGCGGGATTTTCCTGGGAACGGCTTTTATGGGTTTATATCCATATTATAACGGATTTCATCTTATGCAAATATAAACGGGAAGAATGCGCGATCGCCGCGGCAGATCGGATTCCCGTGCGTCCGAACGGCGGCTGCTGGATCGCACTGGGATTTGAAAATAAATTTATTTTCGAAACCGGTAAGACGCAGGACCGGAAAGCATATCACCTGTACGACGGACCGGTTCATAAGAGCGGAACCGATTGTGTACAGGGGTTTTTCCATTATTGGAGCGGGATTGACAGCTCCGTCTTCTTTGAAATCCCAGACGGGGTTTTCGCACTTTGCCGCGATGTGATCCGGGGCGCAATCA
>CABQCN010000142.1 GCA_902462635.1 uncultured Oscillospiraceae bacterium | reverse complement strand
CGTAAAATGCACGCGCTCTTCCTTCCCCTCCTGATAGGAAAAAGACGCGTCCCACAGGATCGGCCAACCGATCGCGGCAAACGTTCCGCCCTCCCCATGTTCCAGGTTGAAATAGGGAAAATAATTATATGTCGACCGCCCCGTGGGAGGCGCCATATGTATTTTCTTCTCAGATTTCAGTTGCAGGGAATACGGCGCATACGGCCCGGAATCTCCGACCCCGCCGTCCCCATAAATCCCTTTCAGCACCGGATCTGCCCCTGTAAACAGTATATCCATGCATTTCAGATTCTCCAGGATCGCAGAATCCTCGCTGCCGATATTTTGAAAATAGACCGTCCATTCATACGCGCAGTAATCGGGATAAATCGCCGAACAAACCTCGATCCGCAGCTCCTGCCGAAACTCCAGGCATACGGTCGTCATGACTTTTGCTCCGTCCTGCGCCGTATTTCTGGAAATTTCTTTAAATTCCCTTCCAAAGCCTTTATAATCCTTCCCAGCATAGGTAAACGACACGGGAAGTTTTGATAAATCATTGATCATCTCATCATATTTGCGGATAACGTCTTTTTTCTGATCCATAGACTGATATACTCCGATTCCTGTTTGTTCCGTGATATAATAATCCGTCTGAAGCTGCTTACAGGAAGCCGCCGATAAAAGAACCACTGCCGGCAAGATCGCTGCCGCTATTCTCTGGTAGAAGAATCGCCTGCCCATCATTCCACCTCATGTAAAAATACGGATTCATTATTTTATTGTATTATAGCATATCGATATATTTCCGGATACCCTTTTTTTTATTCTGAAACATTTCATTAATTAATGTTGTAATGGTATGACCAATATGCTAGAATACCATTGCGATTTTGATAAAATCATTTTTCTCCGGAGGAATTGCAGAATGTTATATGACTTGCATCTGGAAGAATTTTTTTCTTCTTATCAGGAAGGCGAACAAATTTATAAAAATTATATCCAGACGGATGACGCTTCTTCTATCGACGTGGATTATATCCAGGCGCATCATATGTTCATTCCGGGGCTTTCCGGCGCACTGCAAACGCTCGACGAAAGCATGTTTGCCGAAAGCGACAATATCCTGATCGTAAAACACGCCTGCTATATGCCCTTATTCCAGCACAGCCATACCTTCTTTGAAATGCTGTATGTCCTTTCCGGCGAATGCGACAATTATGTAGACGGCGCCGCGATTCATTTGGAAGCCGGCGACTTCTGTATCATGGCGCCAGGCGCCGTCCATGCGCTCGGCGTATTCAGCGACAGTATCGTCATCAATATTCTGATCCGCCGCAGTACCTTCAATGAAACATTTTTCGATTTTCTCTCCGAAAAAAGTATCTTGTCCGATTTTTTCTGGGGCGCTCTTTTTGAAAAAACGACGAATCCTTACACCGTCTGCCATTCGTCCGGCGACAAAGTAATGCACAACGCCATCGAAATGCTGATTTACGAAGGGATGTCCGGAAACGATAACTACACGCGTAAAATCAAAGAAAACTTAATTCGCATCATTTTCGGCTACATGATCCGCAATCACGCAGAAAATTTTGAGTTTCCTTCCGTACTCTGCAACAGCACGGAAACATCAAATGAAATATTATATTATATCCAGGAAAACTACAAGTCCGTAACGCTCCGTGATCTGGCGGAGCACTTCCATTATACGCCGCCCTATCTCAGCAAATTCATTAAAGAAAAAACCGGCATGGGGTTTCTGCAGATTTTGAACAATATACGGATCAAAAACGCCTGTATGCTTTTAAAAAATACGGACCTTTCCATCCATGAGATTTATACGCGTTCCGGTTTCAAGAAAGCGGATGTCTTTTATAAAATGTTCAAGAAGCATACCGGCACCTCTCCGAAAGAATACCGGCAGCAAAGCCGCTGATTTTTCTGCTTAAGATCCGCCACGCTGCGGAAAAAAGAAATCCGTTATCCGGTCCGCAGACAGAATTTTGGGTTCTCCCCGGAGGCGGGATTTCGCCAGTACCGGATTATCCGTTATAATTCCGTCTACTCCATAACGCAGAATTTTTTGCAATGTTTCCTCAGAATTGATCGTCCATGCGTAAACCGCCTTCTCCCACGAATGCATTTTTCTTACCTTTTCCGCAGAAAGCGAAACGGATTTCACGCTATAAGCGTTCGGAATATCCTGATCATATTGTTCCGGCGGCTGAAGCGCCGTAATATATATTGTCGGAAGATCCGGGGCCAATGCGTTCATCCGTTCCAGAATATCCAGATTCATCGAAGCAATGACACATTGATCCTTCATGCCGTATTCTTCGATCAGCCGCAGCGTCTTTTCTTCCAAGCCCGCCGTATAGCCGCCGGCCTTCAATTCAAGCATCAGGCGGATCCGCCCCTTCGCCGCGCGAAGCATTTCCTCCAGCGTGGGAATCGGCTCGCCGGCAAACGCAGAGGAAAAGAAAGAACCTGCGTCAAGTTGTTTTACCGTTTCATAATCGGCGTCCCGAAGTTCCAGATCGAGTCCTGTCGTTCTCTTAAAATTCGTATCGTGCAGTACGATGAGCGTTCCATCTTTCAGAAGCTGTACGTCGATTTCCGCCATCGCCACTCCGGCCCGGATCGCCTGCCGCAGCGCCGCCACCGTATTTTCCGGCGCAAAAGCGCTTCCCGCCCGATGGGCGACGATTTGCGCGGAAGATCCGTACAGCCTCCTGATTTTACTTCCGATATCCAGCCGGCAGAAAACCGCAAAAATCGCGGCCGCGGTCAGGATAGCCGCCACACGCGAAACATTGCGCCGCGCAGGCAAGCTTGTCCTCACGGAAATCGGCCGGGGGTCATTTCTTTGCCGATGGTAGAAAGCGACACAAACAGCACATAAAAAGGCGGACCCCAAAACGCTGGAGATTCTTCCTCCGATATTTTGCAGTACAAGAAAAGATTGCTGAAAGCAGATACGATAATTTTCAGGCATACAAAAAATACGCACGCCTCCCGCAAGAAGAAAAATTCCGATCAGCGTAAGAAGCCCGAGAATGATATAGACCAATAAAAGATACGCCGCCAGCGTTCCTGCCAGCCGCAAGGGTTTATGCTTCATCAATCGCCGGCTTTCTTTCCAGGAAGCAGCAAACGATTTTCCTTCGAACAAAAGAACAGGCAAGCCAAAAAAATAGAAAAACAATCCTAAGTGAAATAATAAAAACAATAGAATCGCCAACGCGAGGAACAGCGGTCCGCTTTTTACGGCGCCCGTTATCAGTCCGGGGATCCATATGTGCAAAGAGAGAAACGATACCAATAGAATCGGTAAAATGGAAAATACCGGAAATCGCGACGGCCGCAGCAGTCCGCATGTCCGGACAGCCGCATCTTTACATAAACTCCATAAACCGAGATCTTCCTGCTGCCAGCTTTTTTCACTATAAAGAAATAACGCCGTGATTTCATAATAACCGACCAGGCCGATGAATAACAGAACTGCAAGACCCAGCAGCAACGCAAGCGGGTGTTGGAAAAGCGTCCCTATATTTTGCAAAGAGAAATAGCGCTGCCCTGCCATTCCCAGGATCCGATGAAACAGGAAGCGGATCGAAGGCTCTACAACGAAAAATACCACCGTCTGGTAAAGAATTTCAAAGCTCAATAACGTAGCCCAATTCCGTATCATTGTGCTTCCGACCGTCTTTATTTCTGATTCTGTCGCCGCCTTGCAGCATCGTATTTTCATTTTATTTTTATCCATATAATACCTTCTATGATATTATACCAGATAAAATTTTTTTTGATGAATCGAATTAGCGAAAAAATGCAGATAGAAATCAGAAGCAAACTGAAGCCCGGACTGGGCGAACCAATCCGGGACTTTGTTCAATTATACCTGTACGTCTTCACTGACAGAAGCTCTGTCATGCTCCGTCGTTTCGTAGAGGAATACGGCAACAGGCTTTTCACCATCAGGCACCGCAAGTACGCCGGAATCCACGCCGCATTTTCCAATAAACCCAGCCGTGCGAAAGAAGAGCGTTTTCGTGATGATTTTCTCAACAAGCTCACCAATACTTTCAGGTGCGTGTACTCTCATCAGCTTTGCGGCACAGCTTCTGAGCTTATCATATAGCTTACTCATTTCTTCAATCTGTGGCTGTAATAGTGATGTGATTTTATCAAGTTCGCTAACGGTAAGAATCATATACGAATCATTGTCTGAATTGAGCGCAGCCTTGACGATATCACTGTGATACGAATACATACAACGCTTCGGCAGTACTCCGAAATCAGCGAACGCTGCGGCATAGCGGTTGTCTATCCCGAAATATCCAGCGAATGCGCCACAGCTGCATTTATCGAGATTCGATTTATCTTTCGGCGTGTCAAAGCCCGATTCATCGTAATTTATGCCATAATTTATCCCGGTAGCACCTTCATAAATCCGATCAGGCTGGTTTTTGCTTGCGTTTTGTTCGAAAACAGTGTTTCCTTTGTGCATAATGAACCACAAAAGCGGCCAAAGAAGGCGATTTTCATCAAGCTTATTGCCGCGAAAACCGACTGCGCGTATCTCAGGCAACGAAATTTTTACGTTTTCAAGAATTTCACCGATTCCCGAAGTGCATAAGTCGTGCGCGCTTTTATAAAACTCACTTGTATATTCTGACGTAAATATGACGAGGTTCGTTTGATACCTCCCGCCAGGCAAAGCGATGAGTAATTTGTATTTTTCTAGCAACGCAACCTCATCTTCCATATAAGCCGACGCGACACCAAGTTCAATTGACAGTTCCCGTATCGTCATAGGGGTATAATATACACTCATTAAAATATTTCCCGGAAGTTTGCGATTGAACAGATTCTTATATTCATGGTTGTATTGCCCCGAAAAAATTGTGACAAATTCAAAATCTGCGGGTTTATAACTTTTCACTCCGAATTCACGTTCCATTCCGATACCTTCTTTCAATAATTTTCTGGTTTTAAATAGATAGTATTTTACCATTTCGAGAGAGATTCCGAGTTTCTTTGCCGTCTCGGCGCAGGAAAAGCCG
>CABQCN010000141.1 GCA_902462635.1 uncultured Oscillospiraceae bacterium | reverse complement strand
ATCTACAAGGATTGCGCGGCCATTGCACGTTACAGAGGGGAGCTGGTGGAAGAATGATTCCGATAAAAGAAGCCTTTGATCACGGAAAGGCATTCGTCGCTTTTCTGACTTGTGGGGATCCGGATCTGGAAACGACGGCGCAGCTCGTTCCGGCGATCGCGGAGGCAGGCGCCGATCTGATCGAGCTTGGAATCCCGTTTTCGGACCCGACGGCGGAAGGTCCCGTGATCCAGAACGCCAATATCCGGGCGCTTTCCGCGGGCGTTACCACTGATAAAATATTCGATATGGTACGTAAAATACGCGGGGAGGTACGCGTGCCGCTCGCCTACGGGACGGAGCGCTTTCTCAGAAATGCCGCCGAATGCGGCGTATCCGGACTGATTCTGCCGGACGTCCCTTACGAAGAACGGGAGGAATTCGCCGCTGCCTGCGATCGGTACGGCGTGGCGCTGATTGCGCTCGTCGCGCCAACTTCCGCAGAACGCATTGCAAAAATAGCGGAATCTTCGGCAGGGTTTGTATACTGCGTATCCTCTTTGGGCGTAACAGGCGTTCGCGGCAGCGTCGGTTCCGACAGCAAAGAAATGGTATCGCTGGTACGTCGGACGTCTGCGCTTCCGTGCGCCGTAGGATTCGGCATTTCAACACCGCAGCAGGCAGCGGAGATCGCGGCGTATGCGGACGGCGTGATCGTCGGATCCGCAATTGTAAAATTAATGGAACAATATGGCCGTTCGGCGAAACCGTACGTTACGCAGTACGTCCGCTCGATGAAAAATGCGATGACAAAACAAGATCAGGGAGGAAACAACCATGTATAAAGAAATTATGGCAAAAATTACCGCAAAACAGGAACTCTCGGAAGCAGAAATCTTTGCGCTGATTCAGGGCATCAATGAAAATGCGGTTTCGGACGTGCAGATTGCCGGATTCCAGGTGGCGCTTCTTATGAAAGGCGCCTCCCTGCGGGAAATCGCCTCCATCGCGAAAGCAATGCGCCGCAGCTGCGTGCCGCTGCGGCCACAGGTGGCTTCGGAAATGATGGACACCTGCGGCACGGGCGGGGGATTGAGCACGTTCAATATCTCGACAGCTACGGCGCTGGTCGCCGCCGCCGCCGGAATTCCTGTGGCCAAACATGGAAGCCGCTCGATTTCCAGCTTATCCGGCAGCGCCGACGTACTGGAGGCGTTGGGGATCAATATCCATCTGACGCCTACTCAGGCGGAAAAACTGATCGAAGAAATCGGAATTTCGTTTCTGTACGCGCCGCTGTTCCATCCCGTCATGTGCAAAGTACTGCCTCCGGAGACGGAACTAGGTATCAAAACGATATTTTACACGATTATCGGGCCGCTGATCAATCCGGCATTCGCGCCGCGCCATCTTTTGGGCGTCTATAAGCCGGAGCTTCTGGATACCGTCGCTTATGTAGCGCGCGAATTGGGATATACGAACGCGATGTTCGTATACGGTACGGACGGCTTGGACGAAATTTCCCTGATCGGCACGACAAAAATATACGAACTGCGCGGCGGGAAGGTCAAAAAGTATGAAATCTGTCCGGAAGCGTTCGGCTTGCGGCGGTGCGCGCTGGAAGATATCAAAACCGGTACGCCGGAAGAAAATGCCGCTGCGATCACCGGCGTGTTCGATGGGAAGATTACCGGCCCCCGGCGCGACGCGATTTTACTGAACGCCGCCGGCGCGCTGATGATCGGCGGCAAAGCAAACGATTTCGCGGAGGGGATCGCCCGCGCCGCACAGCTCATCGACAGCGGCGCCACGCGCAGAAAACTGGAAGAACTGCGGAAACTGTCGAACCGCTTTGGAAAGGTCGGCTAAAAATGCATTTTACTGCAAATCTGCGTAAGAAAAAAGCGGCAGGCATGATTCCGGTAATTCCTGATTTCAAACGAATTTCCCCGAAATACGGCGAACTTTTCGGATCGCGCGATCCTGTGGAAACGGCGCTGCTGTTCGAACGGCTCGGCGCGCCCGCGCTTTCCGTCGTAACGGAAGAAAACGAATTCGGGGGATCGCTGGAATTACTGCGTTCCATTACCGCCGCCGTTTCGCTTCCCGTATTACGGAAAGATTTTATCCGCTGCGAGGAGGAGATCTGCCGGACCGCCGCCGCCGGCGCGGACGCGGTGCTTCTGATCTGCGCGTGCCTGACGGAACGGGAATTGGCAGATTGCTATCGCGCTGCACTGCGCTGCGGCCTGGAGGCGCTCGTCGAAGCGCATACCGCGGCGGAACTGGAACGCGCGGAACGCTTGGGCGCAAATCTGGTCGGAATCAACAACCGCGATATCCGCATCCTTGAGAAGGACGAAGGCAATGTCGGGACGACGCGCCGTCTGACTGCCTATGCGCCGAAAAACGCGCTGCTGGTCAGCGAAAGCGGGATCGAAACGCCGGCGCAGGCCCGCGAAGCGATCCGGGCAGGCGCGGATGCCGTACTGGTGGGAACCTCCCTGTGGACGGCGGCAGATCTGGCAGACCGTTATCGTTCCTTCTGCAAAGGGGAAGGGGAAAAGGAGAATCCGGCATATGAATCAAAAACTTCTTGTTAAAATCTGCGGGCTGCAACGGGCGGAAGACGTACGCCTGTGCCGCACTCTGGGCGCGGATCTCGCAGGATTCGTTACGGAATATCCGCTTCCGGTGCCGTGGAATCTGACGGAATCAGAAGCGGCGGCGCTTCTGCCCGAAATCAAACCGCCGCTGCGCAGCTGTATCGTAACGGGCGGCAGCCGGGATAAAATCGCCGCTCTGGCGCGGCGGCTGCGCCCGCATTTCGTACAGCTGCATTACCGGGAGACAATTTCCGACACCCTGTACCTGTGCAAGGCACTCCGGCGGCAGGGAACCGGCGTTTTTAAGACGCTCCCGCACGCGCCGCAGGAGCGCCTGCTTCAATTTGGAACGGACGATGTCGGACAGTGCGTAAAATATCTGAATAAATGCGGATCTTGCGTTTTATCGCAAAGTAAAACAGATTTCGGCCGTTCCCGTAATTCTGGCGGGCGGCATCGGTCCGGAAAACGTACGGATGATCTGTTCCTGCGCGCGGCCGGAAGCCATTGATCTCATGACAGGCGTGGAAGCGCGGGCGGGCGTGAAAGACCGCATCCTGTTGGAACGGCTGATGAGACAGCTGGAGGCGCTTTAGAGTCAGCGCGCTTTCTCCCGGCGCTTTTTAAAAAGCTTCCCGAGAAAATCATATTTCCGGTTTAACGGATACCCGACTGCAACCAACAGGGAAACGACTTCCGAAATACGATAGAGCGCAGGCGATTTCCACTGGACGCGCACCGTACCGGAACGGCGGCCATCCGTGTAAACGCGGATTACGTTGTTGTCGCCGGGTTCGTTGCGGACTTCCGCGCCGTCGATTTCCGAGGAATAATGCGGATACCAGGAGAGCGGAACCTCCACATAATCGCCGGAGGACGGCGTTTCCACGGAAAAACTTACGTTCAAAACGCCCCCGTTTCTTGTAATTTCAGACAGATGACACGTAGAATTGGAAGAAACGACGACTTCGCCGCGCTTTGCCAAACGGTCGATATCCGTATTTTTTAAAGAATACTGTCCGCCATAGACCCAGTTCGGATCGTCCACGGGCGCCGATAAATGGATGTCGCCGAATACGGCGGCGTTATATACGTGATTGTCGATGAGTACGGACGCGGTGAAAACGGTGCACAGCGTTACGGCGATAAATATTATTTTACCGGATCGTTTTGTATCCCTGCGTAAAAGCAGACATACGGAGATCCCCGTAATGCATGCGGCGGCCGAACCGACGGAAAGCAGACGCCAGGGGAACTGCAGGGAGGATGCGATCCTGTTGAGCAGCGGAACGTATTTGAACAGGATCCACGGAAATAAACAGGTGGACATATACAATGCGATGCCGCCGAATAAGAGACCGATTCTTCCAAGAAAATACAGTCTTCTTTCGTGGCCCGCCATCGGTTTCTTCCTTTTCTGGATGCAGAAAGCAACGAATAGCACGAATAAGAAGAACAGGAAGAACCCTACCGAATGGGGCATGTTTTCCCGCCTCGTCATCCCTTTCGTAACGGGATAGAACAAAGCAAATAATTCGGAGGGCGGATTGATGGTATTCCCCCAGTATACAAAATCCGTGCTCGTGATTTTTACGCCGGCGCGGACAAAATCGAAGAAGGGGATCAGAAACCATAAATTTACCAGAACCGTAAGCGCCGCCGCTTTCGCCGCCGCGCGCAGCCGCCGGCATTTGTTTTCGATCAGTTTGGAAAATGCGATCAGGCCGGCGAACAGGCAGACGTATAACGTGAGCTGGGCCGTGATGATGTGGGACTGGAGGATCCCGATGAATGCGATTGCCAGGTAATACCAGCGCCGCGGATTGCCGAAAAATATTTCATACAGGCCCAGCGCCGCCAGCGGCAGGAACATCATTGCCAGCGCTTCCCCGATGGCGCCTCTGACGAAAATACATAACAGACGGTATAAGGAAAGACCGTACAGCACGGTGCCGAGATACGCGGCGTATCGGCTTTTGAACAGGCGGTTAAAAGAAAAATACGCGATCAATACGGTTCCCGCATTGATCAGGAGAACCATTATTTTATAACAGATATTCAAATTGACGCCGAGCGCCCTGAGCGCGCCCGGGAGATACAGGAAGATTTCCGGGTAGAAAATCGAATTGGCATATCCGTAGTCGTTTAAAATATTGGGATG
Source organism: uncultured Oscillospiraceae bacterium (assembly GCA_902462635.1). Lineage (GTDB taxonomy): Bacteria > Bacillota > Clostridia > UBA1212 > UBA1255 > Egerieisoma. The sequence goes on along the minus strand of CABQCN010000141.1, from coordinate 306 downwards.
AATGCGGACGGGAAATTGCCCGCTTTGGAGAGCGGCGGAAATTCCTTCGATCCGGTTCAAATGATAACTGATATCGTGCGCGTCGAAAAGCTTGTCCGTAAAGAGCGGCAGGGACGCATATGCAATAACACAGAACCAGAGAAATACGGTCATCCGTTTCGATTGTTTTGATCTCCTTAAGTCCATTCCATTTCTTCCTTAGCTGTAAAAATATCTGTACAATCTTAAAAGAAATATCGGAAAATGTCAAATCGCACAGGCAGATACTTTCCGATGCGTATTTCTAAGATTGATAATTTAAACCAT